>DATNPE010000320.1:0-2861 GCA_036703355.1 Allocoleopsis sp.
AAATCCCGTAGACTAATCGGCGCATCGGATAGATTCTGCTGCGTCGGTGTCGCAGGGGAAGGGTCAACGGCAGAAGCCACGATCGCCGTTTGAGGTTGCTTTTGGGCAGGTCTGTGGGTGCGGGGGGTGGGCTGATCTCCAGGACGACCATCGGTTTTAGCAACTACTGCCAGTGGCGTGGGTTCCCCGACGAACTCAAACACACCTGTTCGCCAACCCCAAAATTCTGGAGCAGACTGCTGAATGGCGCGAAACCAGGGATGGGGCACCCAGAGCAATAAGCTGGCTTCTAGGGTGGGCAAACTGCGATCGCACCCCTGGAGATAACTAAGAAATAAGCGTTGCACCGCAGCCGATTGCCGAGTCAACCGCTCCGTGCCTAAAATCTGGAAGCTAGGAGTGGGTGTCTCTGCATCTGCTCCTTTGGGTAAAGGATGCCGCGCTAACCACTGCGTCACCTGAGCGATCGGATTGGGGTCGTTGAGGTTGAGGTTGAGGGTAACTAGTTGCGGGTAATCAGCAGCGGGCCAAGCATCGATGCTAGGACGAGGAGGGGTTGAGGCTGCAGGATAGGCGAGTTCCGCGTGCAAACGCGCAGCCAAGCGATTCCTGAGGGCCAGGTCATCACAGACCGCCACAAAGATTTGACGGCGTAAGTGTAAGCTCAGCGCTCGCTTTAAACGCTGGTAACTTTGCCGATTCAAGTGCGAACTGGTTTGATTCGGCCCAGTCATGCGGACAAATGGGGAGTGGCGATCAGCTAGTTGCACCAACAATACCCTTAATCGTGGCGAGGAAATCTGGAGGTATATCACTCTTCAAATTCCACTCGCCCAATTCAGGACTAAAGCTTGATTTTGACGAAGTTTTAATGTGTCGGCGATCGCACGAATGATTCTCTCATAGCCGCTAGCGATAGCAAAAAGCCAGGTTGCTCATCAAGTAAGCAAAACCTGGCTCAGATTTATATTTATGAAAGCTTTAAAGCTGTTTTTTATTAGCCTAGGTTAGATACGGAGAAGGCGACAAAGATTAGCCCACCCACTAGAACCGCTCCTAAAGCTCCCAAAATGAGAAAGTTTCTTTGTTGGGATTTAGTGGGAGGTTCTGCTTGGTAAATCTTCGGCTCAACAGCGAAGTTATTTAAGCGTCCACCTTCCTCGGTTGTGTAAGGCATGAACAAAATCCTCAGTTTTTGTATTAACTAACTGTAACAAAAATTAGCAAGATACTCTCATTCTTGAGTTGGAAAATCACAAAAACCGCAATCTTAGGGCCTTAACTTTAGTTGGCGATCGTGCCTGTAAGCGGTGAACTAGCGCTAGCGTGGGTTTTGACGGGAATCCGCCCTGCTAGATAAGCCAAGCGCCCTGCTTCTGCCGCTAAGCCCATGGCTCTCGCCATTGCTACTGGGTTTTGGGCTTCGGCGATCGCGGTGTTAATCAACAAAGCGGACGCTCCCATTTCCATTGCCTGGGCCGCTTCGCTGGGTGCGCCTAGACCTGCATCTACGACCACAGGAACTTGAGCATTCTCAATAATGATTTGAATATTGGCAGCGTTTTTGATCCCCTGTCCAGAGCCGATCGGGGAACCCAAGGGCATCACGGTTGCACATCCCACTTCTTCCAAGCGTTTCGCTAAAAGTGGATCAGCGTTGATGTAGGGCAGGACGGCGAACCCTTCTTTCACCAATTGCTCAGCCGCTTCTAGCGTACCAATGGGGTCAGGCAGCAGGTACTTTGCATCGGGAATCACTTCCAACTTGACGAAATTGTTGTCTTCTTGGCCCAAGAGTTTCGCCATTTCTCGGCCTAGACGGGCGACCCGGATGGCTTCTTCTGCGGTTTTGCAGCCTGCGGTGTTGGGCAGCATCCAAATTTTGCTCCAGTCTAACGCTTCGGCTAAACCTTCATGCCCTGGCGCTTTGGTTTGAACGCGGCGCACTGCCACAGTGACAATTTCGCAACCGCTGGCTACAACGCTTTGTTGCATGTCTGCAATGCTGCGATATTTGCCAGTCCCCGTCATCAGGCGAGAGCGAAAGGAGCGTCCCGCAATCACTAACGGGCTATCTAGCGTCGTGATATCAGCTTGGGCTAAGGCAGGAACAGCGTGAGTCAACACAGAATTAGACCTTGGGAGAACGTGAGTAGAAGTGGAATCAAGAGCAGCAGGAGTTGAAGAAGCTGCTAAGGAATGTAGGGAGGTCGAGGGTTTGGTTTGGTGAAAACGTTGCCAACCAAAATGCTCTAGTAATGGATCGGGTGGTTGGGCGATCGCATCGGCAATTAGTTGCGCCGTAATCGGAGCTAGCAGAATACCATTGCGGTAGTGCCCTGTGGCAAGTAGCAGATTGGCGCAAGTACTCGCACCTAAAATCGGCAATTCATCAGGAGTCGCAGGTCGAAAACCCCACCACAACTCCTGTAAGGCAAAGTCTTGCAAGGCGGGGTACAGGCGGATGGCACGTGCTAGCAACTGTTGAATGCCTACGGGCGTGTTATTGGGAGTAAAGCCAACGTCCTCACTGGTGGCTCCAATAATGATGCGACCATCTTGGCGCGGCACGATGTACAGATCAGAGCCAAATAAAACTCGTCGTAGCGGTAAATCTGCGCCTGAATCGTGAGACTTGACCGCTAACATTTGGCCTTTGCGAGGTCGCACTGGAATCGGTAACAGTTCATTCGACCAAGCCCCTGTGGCCAAGACATAGTGTTTGGCTTGCCAATCTCCCACCGAGGTTTGCACACTGACGACTTGGCGCTGCTGCTGCTGAATCGCTTGAACACTCACCCCATCCTGAATATTCACACCCAGGGTTTGGGCCGCAATCCACAGGGTCTGGGTAAGGGCGC
>DATNPE010000321.1:0-2922 GCA_036703355.1 Allocoleopsis sp.
GCTGATCCAAACGTAGCTAATGGTGGAACAACCCCCTTGATAGAAGCTGCACAGAACGCTCAACTTTGTGTCTTGAAAGCTCTCTTAATGGCTGGAGCCAGACTAGATGTACGGGATGGCAGAGGCGATACACCAGTGTCTCTTGCCAAACTCTACAATCAGCAAAATGTTTTGTCATTTTTACGGAGTTACACCGGAACCGATCTCAGCGAGTTTGAGACCTGTGAAGCTGAAGCAGATCAAGATGATGGAGATGACCAAGAACGTTGGGGCGAAGAATTACCACAGCCTGATTTTTCTGAAGCGGCTCAAAATTCGGATTATCAACAGGCAGTCAATGAACTAGCCGAACTTTGTGGAGGTACACCCATCAGTCATGGTAATGCTCCTGGTTGGTTTTCCATCCATGTCAACAGCAAACGTCGTCAGGACATTGACATCGAAACACTACAACAACAGTTTTTAGAACGGGCCTGTTTTGTGTATGAACCTGATCGCTATTACGGCAATGGTCCCGAAAAACTTTGTATCCTCCCCACCACTGATAAGTATGAGGTTATCGCTTTGCACCAAACCAATGGTTGCAATTATGGCATTGGTCCGGGTTATGTCGTTCAATGGCTGAGAGAGCTAGAAGCAGAGCAGCCTTTCATCCTGACATGCATTGCTCACGATACACTAGCAGGCAGATTCTTGACTCCGATCGCAGATCCAGAAGGGTTAGCAGAACGAATGTATGATTTCTGCTCAGATATCGTGAACCAAGGGTGCGGTTCGGTCGAGATTCTGGCGGAGAGCTTGTCTTCTAGTGATCATTTATTTTTCTGGTGGGATTGAAAAATAGAGCGATCTACCAACGATATCAATTCAATGGATTGAACTTGTTGCTCAATTGGCTGAATATGCCAAGATCAAACATCTATGCGTTTCGGTTGCGATAGAGCAGGTAGAGAAAATAGGGGGCACCGACTACGGCAGTAATCACCCCACAGGGCAGTTCGATGGGGGCAAAGAGCGATCGCCCCAAAAGGTCAGCGAGAGCCACCATCAACCCACCCACTAAAGCTGCGGTTGGTAGCAGTCCTTCATGGGCAGGACCGACTAACTGACGCGCTAGGTGGGGTGACATTAAACCCACAAACCTGATTGTTCCTGCGGTTGCCACACTTGCTCCTGCCAGCGCCACACAAGTAATCAGCAATAGGCCACGTCGCCACTCGATTGCAACTCCTAAACTCCGGGCGACTTCATCTCCTAAATTGAGCGTGTTTAAATCACGAGCGTAAAACAAAGAGAGCGGTATGAACACACCCAACCAAGGCAGTAGCGCTTGCACCTGCTCCCAAGTTCGGCCATAGACGCTGCCAGCTAGCCAAACCAGGGCTTGACTGACATTCTCAATATTGCCAAAGGTAATCAGCAGACTGGTGCAAGCAGAGGCGATCGCGCCTACACCCACACCCACTAGCAGCAGCCGAATTGGGGTACTGCCACGCTCCCACGCCAATCCATACACCAACAATGCTGCAATCAAGGCTCCTGCAAAGGCAGCAATCGGTAAATAGAAAAGGGGCAAGGCAGGAAATAGCACAATTAGAGCCACTGCCGCCAAACCTGCTCCTGCATCGATACCGACAATTTCTGGAGCTGCTAAGGGGTTGCGGGTGAGTCCCTGTAGGATAGTTCCGGCGATCGCCAACCCAGCCCCAACCAAAAACGCGACGATGACGCGGGGCAAGCGTAGAGTGTTGATCACAAAACCATCATTAGGATCGGTAGTTGGCAATCCTAAGATACTTTTAATCACATCAAGGGGAGCAATGGGATATTCCCCGTAGCTGACGCTCCAGATCATGACCAGCAACGTCGCAACTACAAACCCCAGGAGTACCAGCGGCACTCGGCGGTTGATCTTAAAAGAGAGCGGCCAAAAGGAGGAACGAATGACGAGCCAAGGCAGTTCTATTGGTTTCATTGCATCCTTCTCACCGTTTGACTTGCGATCGCGCCAAGTAGATAAAGAATGGAGCCCCGACCAAAGCGGTCATAATGCCCACGGGTAGCTCCTGGGGTTTGATGACTAAGCGGGCCGCCAGATCAGCGAGAGACAGCAAAATCGCCCCCCACACAGCCGCATGAGGTAACAGCCAACGATAATCGATTCCGACCCAAAAGCGCACCATATGAGGCACCACCAAACCGATGAAGCCAATCGGGCCTGCTAATGCCACAGCGCTCCCTGCGAGTAGAACTACCACTATCGCCGCGATCGCCTTAATCCATGCGGTTTGCAGTCCTAGTCCTTTCGCAACATCTTCCCCCAATGTCAGAGCTGTCATTTGTTTGCCCATACTAAAGGCCACGACCAAGCCAATCAGGAGGTAAGGGAGGACCTGTAAGAGAACGTTGAGATCGCGTCCCGCCACTGATCCTGCCAACCAAAACCTTACTTCATCCAGGGTGCGCTGACTGAGAATTAAAGTTCCTGTCGTGAGTGCAGAGAGTAGATAACTTAAAACAGATCCTGCCAGAATCAGTTTGAGGGGGGTGATGCCACTGCGCCCGACAGAACCTAAGAGATAGACACTAATCGCTGCGATCGCCCCTCCAGCGAAGGCAACCCAGGTCTGCACCGGAACAGATACATTGCCCAAGAAAAACGTAGACAGCACCACAGCTAAAGCCGCCCCAGCACTAATGCCCAAAATGCCAGGATCGGCTAGCGGGTTGCGAGTTAAGCCTTGCATCAGAGCACCTGCCACCGCCAACGCCGCCCCAACTAACAGCGCCACTAAAGCTCTCGGCAATCGTACGTTCGTGATAATTAAGTGATTAGTGGAACCATCAAAAGCCGTTAACGCTTGCCAGACGGTGCTGGGATCAACAGCGGCTGCTCCCCAGGTAATGCTGGCGATGAAGCAG
>DATNPE010000322.1:0-6752 GCA_036703355.1 Allocoleopsis sp.
CTATCTCCAGCAAAACTCAGATGTCAAAGCAGCCGTTGAGGGTGGTCAGTTTAGAAGCGCTTGGCAACATTTTTCACTGCATGGTCAGCACGAAAATCGCGCCCCCAGTGTGTTATTTGACCCTGCTTTCTACTTAGCACAAAACCCAGACGTTAAGACAGCGATCGCCAATGAAGAAATTACCAGTGCGATCGCCCACTTCATGATCTTTGGGCAGTTTGAAAACCGCGCCCCTAGCAAAACCTTTAACCCAGCTTTCTATCTCAACCAGAATCCAGATGTCAAAGCAGCCGTTGAGAGTGGCCAATTTGAGAGTGGCTGGCAGCACTATGTATTGCACGGGCTGGAAGAAGGACGGCCTGGAGCGGATCTGGCAACCCCTACAGCCAGCCTAGCCATTACTAATATCACTAGTAACGGTGCAGTTCATACTTTCACCGTGACTTATGCCGATGATGTTGCAGTGCAAGTGGGGAGCCTAGACAGCAGTGATTTGCGAGTTACAGGGCCAGACGGGTTTGATCAATTGGCAACTCTAGTCAGTGTAGATAGCAACAGCGATGGTACGCCGAGAACTGCCACCTACCAAATTACTGCCCCCGGTGGTGCTTGGGATACGGCTGACAATGGCAGCTACAGTGTGACGCTGCAAGCCAATCAAGTGAACGACGATAGCAACAACTTTGTGGCAGGTGGAGTTTTAGGCACTTTTGAAGCCAAAATTGCACCTGTCGCACCCCCACCAAATAACTTTGCGCCCATTCGTCTGGAAGCGGAAAGTATGCAGCTCAACACTTTCCGGGTGGAGCCTATAAGCTCAGCCTCTCAAGGAAACGTGATTAGTTTAGTTGTACAAGGTGGAACTGAAACTGGAACCGCTTCCTTCGCCTTCAATGGTCCTTCTGGGCTATACGACATGGTGGTTAGCTACTATGACGAGAGCGATGGTAAAAGTACAGGCTCTATCAGGCGGCAAGGCACAGTGCTGGGCACCTGGACTTTTGACCAGAACCGAGGCGATGGTGGAGCGATCGCTCAAACCCGCGCTAGAAAAACCATTGCTAGCAATGTCACAGTGACCCAGGGCGAAACTTTCCAGATTCAAGCTCAGGAAAACAGTGGAGAACCCGCCCGCATTGACTATATCGAATTTGTTCCCAGAACTCCTGGCACGATCAATGGCACCAACAGCAGCGAAATTTTGATCGGAGATGCCAAAGATAATGTTCTGAATGGTTTTGGGGGCAATGACATCTTGAGAGGTGGCCTGGGGAATGACCAGCTGAATGGGGGAGATGGCAGCGATACCGCAGACTACTCACAAGTGAAGCAGGGTGTCATTGCTAACCTGAGCACAGGTACTACTTTAGCGCCCTTGTTTGGCACGACTCTCCCTAGAATCATGCCCTTAGGCGATTCGATCACGGAGGGACTCCATCAGGTGTCTCCCAGACCTGGCGCTTATCGGATTAAGTTATGGCAGGACTTTACAGAGAATGGCTTAAGCGTCAACTTTGTAGGAGCGCAAAACAATGGACCCAACGAACTTGGCGATAAAGATCATGAAGGTCATGGAGGCTGGAGCATTGATCAAATTAGAGATCTCGTGAATGGGGGTGCTCTCAGCAATCATCCCTCAGACATGGTCTTGTTGATGATTGGCTCCAACGATGCCAACAGTACCCGCAGTACCTTGAAGGGCATGTATGACGACCTAAGCGAGTTGATCGATCGCATTACGGCCTTGGCCCCCAACACTCAACTCCTCGTCTCCTCCATTGCTCCCATGAACCCAGCGGTTAAAGGTAGCCGAGCCACCAAAGTCCAAGAGTTTAACGCCCTAATTCCTGATTTGGTGAATGACAAAATCGAGCAGGGCAAAAACGTCAGGTTTGTCAATGCGGGCGGCAGCCTCAGCGTCAGTGATCTAGTCTCCGATGGTCTCCACCCCAATAGCGCTGGCTACGACAAGCTAGGTGATGCTTGGTACAACGGCATTGTAGAGCGCGACACTCTCACTGGCATTGAGAACCTGATCGGCAGCAGCTTCAGCGATCGCCTCACTGGAAATGCAGGCAACAACTTCATAGAGGGTGGTCTTGGCGGCGACACGCTTACTGGGACGGGGGGCGCAGATATTTATGTTTATCGATCGCCAGCTGAGGGTGCAGATACCATCACTGACTGGAGTAGCGACGACCTCTTTTATATCTCTGCGGCTGGTTTTGGCGGCGGTTTGAAAGCAGGAATCGCCCTAGGCACCCCCAATAGCACTGGAGTTTTTGTGAGTAATACTGCGCCCACATCAATCGGCAGCAGCGCAAACTTCCTGTACAACACCAGCAACGGTCTCCTCAGCTTCGATAGCGATGGAACAGGAGGCAGTGCAGCCGTTGCAATCGCCACCCTCCAAGGAGCCCCCACCCTCAGAGCCGATCAATTCCAGATCATTGCTTAAAGAGACCTAACCCCCAGCCCCTTCCCTAGTCGAAAAGGAGAGCCAGATCAAAAAAACCCTCTCCAAGAAAAGGAGACCGAAAACAAGATTACTTTTGGAGGGGGTCTGGGGGACGCAACCGTCCCTCAGCGGGGGTTTGGGAGCAGGTGCCCCCAAAGGTTCGAATTCCCAATAACAAACCCCTAACCCAACAAATTCGCTTGAATCATAGCTTCAATCTCTGGAGTTGTCTGATCTTGGCGTTGACCAATCACCTTCGCCGGAACCCCCACCGCGATCGAATAAGGCGGGATATCCTTCGTCACCACCGCCCCCGCCCCAATCACACTCCCCTGGCCAATCGTGACACCATCCACCACCTTCACCCCTGCCCCTAGCCAACAATCATCACCAATCACAATTCCCTTACAAGTCAAACCTTGTTCGCGAATTTTACGATTCGGATCAGCAAAAACATGATTATTCGCATAGATTCCAACATGGGAAGCAATTAAACAATCCTTGCCAATCGTGATGGGGCCAGGGCCATGAATACAGGTGTAAGGATTCACCGCCGTATGTTCGCCGATCGCGATGTGGCAATTATCCCCAGTCGTGCGGATATCTACGCCTCTGTCTAAGTGCACCCAATCCGCCAGAGAAATGCGATTATTTTGTCCCTTGCTATCTACCCGCACACCGCGTTGAATGCTGACGCGATTTCCCACTTCAATGCAGTCAGCCCCGACAAATTCCGCTCCAGATCGGATAAACACCGGGCTGCCCAACTTAGCAAAAATTGATCGGTACAGCTTCTGACGCAGGGTAAAACCGGGAGACAACGGCACCCAACCCACCAAAGTCGTAATCAGAGCTTCTTGACGGCGCGATCGCTGAGCAGTCGATACAGTATCAGCAGTCATAATCCTGGCCTTTAAACTCAAAAAAGCAGATATCAAGGGAGAAACTCAGACCTAAGAGAGGCGGAACTACTCCCGAATCAATTGCGTAATCAGCGATCGCAGATCTCCCTGTTGATCTCCTTGACGGAAATCTTGCACCAGCTTCTGCGCCCGTCGCACCTTGCGTTTTGCCCGCTCCACCAAGGTTCGTTGCTTGGCTAGCCAGTTGTAATATCTTTCCTGAATCGCGATATCCGCCTGCACATCCCGAATCACAAACTCTGGATGCTTGAGGGGAAAAGCGATCGGCTCTGTAGGCATGGCCGCTCGCCAGTCAAAACTATCCTTGGTGTGGGTCGATTCATTACCGAAACCAATATTAGAAACTAGATTCACATTCGGCACGATACTGAGGCCACTTTGAATCCAGCAACTCAGCACCCACTGGTCATCCCAGGTATCAAAGCCGTTATAAGTGCGCTCAAAAGATCGGCTCCAATGATTCGCCGTCTGCTCACTGCCCAAGCAATCTACCAACCAGCCAGAATCTCGGATTTCGGGCCAGAGCTTCATGTTGACATCGTAGTGCTGCCAAACTCGCCGCCAAGTTGCCCAGCCCCACAGCAGATTGTAGTGAGAGAAATAGTAGCTGTATTGCGATCGCTGCCGCTGGATCTGATAACTGGTTCCCGCAATACTGGTAACTCTCTCATCATCTTGATAGCGCTCTAGCAACTCATCACAGAAGCGAAAAAAGGAGGGATCGGGCACACAGTCATCCTCCAAAACGATGGCGCGATCGACCGTATCAAACACCCAATCTAAGCCACTAGAGATGCGGTCTTTACAGCTTAAAAATGTATCCGCGTAGTTTTTGAACACCTGGCAATCCCAATCGACGCGATCGATAATGGCGCGAGTCGCCGCACATTTCTCCGCTTCACCGGGTTGGTCAGGGCGAGGAGCATTGGCAATCACCAACAGTTGAGGTGGCTTCGCTTGGCGAATTGCCTCAAACACCTTCTCCGTCGTACTGGGTCGCTTGTAGATTAAGAGCGCCACGGGTGTTTTCAAAGACCAGTCAGCCATTGCAGATTCCACCAATTCTGAGTTCAAAACAATTGAGTTGATGTAACTCATCGATACCTGAGGGATATCCCTGAGTCAGTTTTCCCTAGCCAGTTTTAGCTAAGACGCTATCATAAATAGCCTCCAGCTTGGCTGTATTGTGCTTCAAGTTGAAGTGTTGAGCGATGCGTTGGCGACCCGCAACTGCAAAGCGCTCCCGGATCGGAGGTTCTTGCAACACAGTCAAGAGATACTTAGCTAATGTCTCCCAATCTCCTTCAGGGGCTAGAAATCCTGTCTCACCGTGGGCTACCGCCTCAGGAACGCCACCTGTGGCAAAACTCACGACGGGTAACGCCATCGCCTGAGCCTCCGCGAACACCATGCCAAATCCCTCAGCATCTCCAGTTCGCGCCGTCATGCTCGGCACGCTAAACACAGCGGCTCGATTCATCCAGTTTTGCACTACCTCTGGGGATTGCGCCCCCAAAAAGCGATAGTGCTTGAGGGAGTTGGCGGCTTGCTGCTCCAAAGCCGATCGCAACGGGCCATCGCCAATCACCACCAGTTCTACATCGGGCAGAATGGTTTGCACTTGAGCGATCGCGCGAATCAGATACTCACAGCCTTTTTTCTCTACCAAGCGTCCCACAAACAGCACCACAAGCTCACGAGGGATAGTAGGATCGGGCGTGAATTTATCTACATCCACCCCGATGTAGTGAACTTTGACTTTTTCAGCAGGACATCCTTTCTGAATCAATTGCTCTCGGATAAATTCCGAAACCGCAATGATACAAGTTGCTTCGGTGAAAAGCTGCCCGCGTCTACTGACATACAAGTCTCGAAAAAATTGCCCTCGTTGCCCAAAAAAGTCTAGGGGGTTGACTCGTCCCTGTCCGAGAGGATGACGATCCATTCCGGTGGCATCATTGCCATGAAAGGTAACCACCAGCGGCAAGCCCAATTTCCTGGCTAAAAAGAGTGCCCAAATTCCATCAATGCCAAAATGGGCATGGATGAGATCAGCCGATAGCGCTTGCAGCGATCGCAACCATTGCCCCTCGACAATCCCTCCTAGCTTGAGCGCCATCTTCCAAAATGCGGCAGAAGTAACGCGATCGCTCAAGGCAATGCTTCTATCAGACGGAATGAAAGCGGCGGCATTCCCCGTGCGGGAAGTACCTACATAAAAACCCTGATAGGTTGTCAAACTCTCCACCTGTGCAGGGATAAAAGTTTCAGAGTAGGGAAGCAGCAGATCCCGATAGACAATGACTTTTCTCTGCATTGGCGGACTCCCAGGCACAGACTCCTACTTTGCAATTAAATCGGTAAGGTTGCAGCCCTGGCTATGGCTGAGCGATCAATCCGGTGATTTTTAACAAAAATACCGCTCTACATCAGGTTTGTGTGAAGCTAGCGATCGCCGTTCTAAAAAGCACCTGGAGGAATTACTGAACTCCCCCAGGCAAGCCACTTCAACCGCTTATGTCACTGAGAACCTCTCAAAGCTTGGCCTTGAAGCCGAAAACCGCTCAAACCGAGGTCGAAAGCGAGTCAGGATACTTCCCTGCTGCCTTCGCCTCTAAGTATTTTTCCCGCCACAGGAAAAAGGGGCTGATCAAAATTCCCAGCAGCAATTCCATCTCACAAGCAGCAACTACATCGGTTTGCAGCACGCGATAGTATTTGATGAAGTGGAAAATCACCTTACGCAGATCATTGGCTAGATAAACCGGAAAAACCAATGGTCTTTGCCAAGGCTTGAAGCCAATCATCCGAATATGGTGACGACCTAAACCAGCTCCCCGACACAAGTTAAGCAAATAGGCTTTCTCTAAGCGAGACTTAGGAATTTCGTGATAGATGCACATCGCTGGGTTATGCCAAATTTCCCAACCTGCTTTTCTCAGATAGGCCAGCGCTTCAATGTCTTCGCTTTTAGCAGATAGAGAGGAGCCGACTGGCCCCCGCAACAACAGGCGAGAAGGCACATTTTCCAGCCAAGCTTGCTTTCGTACGACCAACCCTGCCCCCGGAGGCAGCACTTTGGTGTCGTAACGAAAAACTTGCTGACCTCGGTCAATAATGGCTAAGAAGGCAGCGATTCTTTCAAAGTGTTGTGGAGGTGCCACTTCAAAGTTGCCGCGAATCTGCCCCCCATAAGCACCTGCCTGAGGATGCTGCTGACCAAAAGCATAAGCTTTGGCGACCCAATCAGGGGTGGGCAAATTGTCGTCATCTAAAAACCCAATAAAAGTACCACGGGCCTCACGGATTGCCCGTTGTCTGGCAAAGGCTGCACCTTGTTCTGCTTCAAAAGCGTATCTCAGAGGATAAGC
>DATNPE010000323.1:0-4063 GCA_036703355.1 Allocoleopsis sp.
TCATTTAAACTGGCAGCGCTGGCCCTGGTAGCGCGGAGCAGGCAAGTTGTACCTGTTGTCGTCAATAGGGATGCGGACGCAAGAATAACTGCTAATAAACGGCGACTCATGACGATTTCCTCACAACCAAGCTTGATGGAATCACAGATACCCAGCCCAGTAGAACTGACGCAATCAGCTCAATTTGCCGAAAGGCTGCTACTCGACACTAGGCTCCAGCGTGATTGAACTAAAGTCGAACCCATCGGTTCGATCATTAGTATTCCCACCTAGATAAATTTCACAAATGTCTTCTGGTAAAGCTTCTTCGAGCAGTCGGTAGCCTTCTTGCAGCCGCACTTTGACCTCGGCGGGCGAAATTGCTTCCCCTTCCGCTTGCAGGTAGGCCGAAATTCGGGTTTCGCTCCAGTGGAAGGTTTGCGCCATCAGAATCATCAGCCGCAGTACCGGAGGCAACTGGTCTAGAGCTTGCTCCACATAGCACCAGAGCGGAGGAGAAGCCCCTTGTAAAGAATAATGCACCGATTCTACTGGAGGTAACTCGGCTTGGTTGATGCAAAAGGCTGTCATATTAATCAGCCAGTTCTGCAGCGTCAGGTTTTCAATATTTGAGAGTTGGCTCGATCGCAAATCTAACCCACCCAGCTCATGAAACACGTGCCGCCAAGTGATGGCGAACAGATAATCGGCTTGCACAGGCGATCGCGCCGAGTGTCGAATCAAGGTGTAGACAATCGGGCTGTAGCGACAAAAAATAGCCGTAAAGTATCGCCCTGAATCAGGATGGCGTTGAAACAGCGTCAACAACTCCTGATCACTGTGGTGAAAGAGCGATTGGACAATCGGATGATTGCTTTCAGGAAATGTAGGGATTTGCACGATTTTCAGTCAATGACTGGCTGGGTTCTCGAATCGAATTGACTCCTACTATAATCTAGGGCTTTCCCCAATTAAAACTCTTTTTATTAAAAGTGTTCCCAATAGTTTACGACATCGGCAGACTGCAAGAAGCACGCTCCATTGGGAATTCCTGGGAATTCAAACCAACGCTGAGTGTTCAATTCAGCAGCTTGCACAAGTCAGCCTTCTTTGAAGTTTAGATAAGCTAGATTTAGCTTGATAGACTAAGATCACTAGCGATGTGTGCTAGTCACCATCCTTAGGATTTTATTCAACTGGCTTCAATTCCTCACTTAATTCATGGTTCTAGCATTGAGTGTGATGCCCTTCTTGTCTCAGCCTTTCACTTTGGGAGCTTTTTTCCCAGCCCTGCCGTTAGACAGCCTCTTGTCAACGCAAGGCATCATGGTTCTGCTTTTGGCAGCTTACGCAGGTGCCATGTGGATGTTTCTCACCAGTGCCCCCAAGGTCCACACGATTATGGTGTCTGACCTAGAATTTGCTCGTCAGTTCTATGAAGGAGTGCTGGGGTTGGCTGCTGCCGAGGTGCCATTGCACTACTACTACAACTATGAGCAAACGCTGGGCGCAACCAGTGTTGACCCGCTCTACATGTCTCCAGGTTTGGGAGGCCCTACGACTGCAACTCGCAACTTCAATGGCACTGATGGCCTGTGGTACCAGCTGAAGAAAAACACCCAGGTGCATGTCATTTCTGGAGCCAGTTTGGGCCAGAAAGATCGCCAGCGTCACGTCTGCTTCGATCGCGACTGCTTAGAGCAAGTGCTGATGCGAGTGCAAACCCGGGGCATTAAACACAAAATTCGCCGCGAAAAGCCCCTGAACTTTTTGGTCAAGGACTGGGAAGGTCGCGTGATCGAGCTAGCAGAAGTCTCAAATTAAAGACCTCTCCCCAACCCCTCTCCGACGCGGTGAGGGGCTTTGATTTTTGCTCCTCTTCCCTACCACGGAAGGGGCTGGGGGTTAGGTTCTTCGGTTAACCCACTTTTTCGCAGGTGTACTTGGGCTTGATGTGCTCGTTGAAGTATTGCCCTTTAGAAGTGGCAGTCTCCAAACCTTGATACACCGCTTCGGGTACGTCATGGTACTTGTACGTCAGACCTCGAATCACGATCGCTAGGGTTTGACTTTTGGGATCATATTGGTGTGATTCCACAAAGCTACTTTCAGGCTTGAGGAGAGGGAAGGCGATCGCGTCTCGGATGCTGGGGCTATCGGTAAGGAGCATCACCAGGCGATCGATCCCAATACCCAAACCACCCGTCGGGGGCATCCCGTGCTCCAGGGCAGTCAAGAAGTCTTCATCGACATCATTGGCTTCCAAGTCACCGGCGGCTTTGCGAGCTGCTTGAGCTTCTAGCCGTTGCCGTTGATCGATTGGGTCGGTCAACTCCGAGAAGCTATTCGCCGTTTCGCGCCCGACAATAAACAGCTCAAACCGTTCCACCAATCCAGGCTTGGAGCGGTGCGGTTTTGCCAATGGCGAAATCTCCACGGGGTAGTCAATCACAAAAGTCGGTTGGATCAACGTTGCTTCAACTTTTTGCTCAAAGGCTTCGTTAAGGACGTGGCCGATGGATTCACACTCGTCAACACCTTCAATTTTGACTTGTCGGGCCGCTGCTTTGGCTTCGTCTAAGCTTTGAAACTGACTGAAGTCAATGCCTGTCTTCTCTTGCACCAACTCATGCATGGTGGCCCGTCGCCACGGAGCCTTGAGATTAATTGCCTCGCCTTGATAGGTAATCTCTAGCGTCCCCAACACTTCTTGAGCTGCGTAGGTGATCAACGCTTCGGTCAGCGCCATCATGTCGTTGTAGTCAACGTAGGCTTGGTAAATCTCGATCGTAGTGAACTCGGGGTTGTGCCGTGTGGAGATCCCCTCGTTACGGAAGACTCGACCCAGCTCAAACACTTTCTCGAAGCCACCGACGATCAATCGCTTTAGGTGCAGCTCGGTCGCGATCCGCAAGTACAGATCCATCTCCAAAGTGTTGTGGTAAGTGATGAAAGGCCGTGCCTCTGCACCCCCCGCCTCACTTTGCAGGACTGGAGTCTCGATTTCGATAAAGCCTTGTTGGTCGAGATAGCGCCGAATTGCCGCCGTAATCAGCGCCCGTCGCCGGAAGGTTTCGCGTACTTCCGGGTTCACAATTAAGTCTACATACCGCTGACGATAGCGCTTGGCAATATCAGTTAACCCGTGCCATTTGTCAGGCAATGGCAACAATGACTTGGTGAGCATGGCAAACTGGCTCACTTTCACCGACAGTTCACCCTTTTCGGTGCGCTTGATTGTGCCTCGTACGCCAATAATGTCACCTACATCTGTCAGTTGCTTCAGATGGTTGAAGGCATCAGGCGTGTCTGGCATCCCTTCTTGGATCTGTTTCTTGTCCAAATACAGTTGAATCGTGCCAGTTTCGTCTTGCAGCCCAAAGAATGCCAGCTTACCAAACACCCGTCGCGCTACAATGCGTCCGGCGATCGCGACTTCTAATGGATCTTCCGCACCATCGGGCAGGTCAGCAAACTTCGCCTGCAAATCAGCCGCATGATGGGTTACGTCCCAGCGGTAGGCATAGGGAGTCAGTCCCGCTTGTTTGAGTTGCTCCACCTTTTGCAGACGGGTGGCCCGAATTTCTTCTAGGGTTGAGTTGGATTGAGTTTCAGGTCGGGACTGCTCAGAAGACATAGGTTAATAAGTAACAGTCAAGCTAACGATGGGTGAGGTGCCCCTGTTTGCCACAACTAGCTCAACAGGTAAAGGGCAAAATCTGATTATAGTCGCCAACCCGACCCGTTGCTGGATGTTTTCGCCGCAGAGGCGATCGCTCAGAAATTCGACGCAACCACTTCCCATACTTAAGCTGAACTATTTAGCGGCACTCATTTAGTATTTTTCTTAGACAGCAACCAATTTTGAGCGATATGTAACTAAAACTTTAATTCTTTGCATTTGCTATAGTTCTTATGTACTATTTAAATCAATAACGCAAAGGTTCTCCAGGGTCATCTTTGAATAGTCAGGACATCTTCCTGATCTCATCAGTTACTTCTGTAAAAAGGAATGATAACTGAGGAACTTTGCAATGGCTTTAAAAGAGATACTTGATACCCTGAAAGGTTTTGTTGGAGATAT
>DATNPE010000324.1:0-2351 GCA_036703355.1 Allocoleopsis sp.
AGCGTCAGCCAAATAGAGGCGATACTGGCGATGAAAGCAGGAATGTCGATGAGCAGACCCAAGTTAACAAAGAAAATTGGAATAAATAAAACGCTGCCGACAAAGACTACTTTCTCTTTGACTGGGCTTTGACCCACTGCATCGTTTACCGCCAAACCTGCAAGGAAGGCCCCCACAATTTTTTCAACACCGATCAGTTGTGCGCCTAAAGAAGCTAAGAAAATCGCTAATAAGACGAATAGAAACTGGTTGCCTTCATCATTGCCAGTGCGTTTGAAGAATTGGCGGCCTGCCCAATCAAAGCCAAATAGCACTACCACTGAATAGATGGCTAGAGAGCCTAGCAGGGTTATCAGCTTAGTCGTGGTAAAGTCACCCGCATGAATGCCAATGCAGACGGCGAGAACGAGCAATGATCCAATATCAGTAAAAATAGTCGCGCCAATTGTCACCGTCACTGCTTCATTAGACACCACACCCAAGCGGCTCACCATTGGGTAGGCTAGCAAAGTGTGGGAGGCAAACAGCGAACCAATTAAAACAGAAGCGTTCCAGTCAAAGCCAAATAGGCGGCCTACTGCCGTGCCAAATATTAGGGGGATAGCGAAGGTGAGGCTGCCGAAGCCAATCGAGCGGTATTTTTTGCGCCGGAAGTCTTCAATATCGACTTCCAATCCCGACACAAACATCAAATACAGCAGCCCAATTTCCGCGAGCAGCTTCAGGGTTTCTGACTCTTTTTGCAGAATGTGTAAGCCATTCGGTCCTAGAATCACTCCTGCTGCCAGTAACCCGACCAATCCTGGTATGCGGAACCGCTCTACGAGGATGGGTACAGTCAAAATTACTGTGATGAGAACCGCGAATGAGACGATCGGTTCCTCAAAAAACTTCAAAATCGATTCCATAGAGCGTCCGTAAGTTTGAATGAATGCCAGCAACTTTTAGGTAGTGTGGCAGAGAATTCTGCTTTAGTGCTGACTTGTCCGCTTCATTCAAAACCTTAAGGCTCTAGGGGAAGAAGAAGAAAATACCTATAGGTGGATCTGACTCAAAATTACTCGCAGGCGATCGTAATCATCTTTGAGTAGCACACTTAAAGTGCGTCCTGCATTCACCAGCCAAGTGCGATCGGCTTGCCGTAGCTGATAAATTTCGCGAATGGCCGCTGCGGTTAAAGCATCGACAGGCGCACCATTAACTTGTAATAACGTTCGCAGGAAATCTAGCTTTTCGCTGAAATGCAACACTTCCTCAGGATCACAGGCATAAACGGCTTGGTGAATCTGGGGCGGTCGCGGTGGCAAGTGCTGATAAATGGCTTCACTGAGCCGTGGAGTACTGTTAACTCCGCTGTCAGAAGGTCGAAACCCAACGATCGCGGCCCGAAACTCGGTCTTGAGCATGGCAAAAATCTGGGGCTGCTGCTCCCGTAGGTCTTGCAGCGATAAGCCTAAAGCTCGTGCTCGGTGCACTGAGTCGATGGGGCTCGTGGTGGCGTGATAGACCACAGCATAGACGTGGTTGCCCGATTCTTCATCGAGCGATCGCACCCAACTGCCAAACGCAGGCATGACCGGAAAACTCAAGTCTTCCGGTTCTAGACACTGCGCCAAAAACTCCGTAGTCGCCGTCTCAATGACTTCTGCAATATGATTCGGCGGACGATTTGGGTTGGCAAATTGGGGCAGGGGCAGCCGCATTGTGCTACTTCGCTTTCTTGCGGCCCGCTGTTGCGTCTACCAACTCTAACTGTGATAGGCGAAACGTGATGAGCTTGTCCCAGTTGCCACCTTCAAATAAGACGGCAGCCTTACCATCGGTGACACGCTGCACAAGACCTTGAAAGCCGTAATAGATATCATCAGCGCTTGTGACGCGAACTGCTGAACCAGGCAAAATCATAGTGTTTAGTCAGTAAGGTTGAGTAAGTTGGCGTTGCTTCTAAATAGCTTACTAGGATTTTATTGCTGCTAAAACTTCAATCGTTGGCGATAATTCGCTACGGACTGCACGAGACCGATCGCGATGAAATTGGTTAAGAGGGCCGATCGCCCGTAACTCATCCAAGGGAGAGGAATCCCCGTGACAGGAGCCAAGCCAATGGTCATGCCAACGTTCACGACAACCTGGAATACCAGCATAGAAAAGACGCCAGCAGCCAGCAGCGAGCCGAAGTTATCCTTGGCGTTCTGCGCCACGATCACCATGCGAAGGCAGACTAACCAGAAAGCGAGCAGGACAAGAAAGCAACCAATAAAACCGAGTTCCTCACCGATCGCGGAAAAAATAAAGTCGGTGTGTTGCTCTGGAATAAAGTTGAGCTGAGTTTGAGTGCCTTTCATGAACCC
>DATNPE010000325.1:0-3247 GCA_036703355.1 Allocoleopsis sp.
CCCTGTAGCAGGCCATATTCCTGGCGCAGTCAATTATCCCTGGCAAGAAGTCACCAACGAGCAAGGCTTTCTAAAACACACTGCAGAACAACGCGATCGCTGGACTGAGATAGCGCCAGCGGCAGAAATTCTGGTCTACTGCGGTTCTGGTGTCACAGCCTGCGTCAATTTGCTTTCCTTAGAATTGGCAGGTCTCAACCAAGGCAAACTCTACGCTGGCAGTTGGAGCGATTGGTGCTCTTATTTAGTAAAGATGGAGGAGGGATGAGGGATGAAGCTAGAAGAGGGGCAGGTTGACGGATAAGCTTACCCCTAGAATAGAGCTGTCGAAATCGACGTTGCGGTTGGAGGAGTTGCCAAAGCCGAAACCACCAAATACCGTGACGCGGCTATTGCGCGACCAGTCGTAGCTCAAACGAGCCAATAGTTGGTGATAGTTATCTTCCCGTCCTTGCTCCGTAAAGCTCGATAGCACGTATTGGTAGTCCAATCCTGTCTGGAGCTTACTCGTCATGTTGTAGTTGAGAGAAGCACCCAAGGCATTGACCACTCGACTGCGATCGCTTGGATCGGCAATACTGTAGCGCAGTTGGTAGAAACTATCGAGGGTCACTGTCCTACTGAGAGAGTCCCGACGACCCAAACCAAGGCGGATAGAGGTGTCACTCAAGAAGCGATCGCCGCCCCCGGCTGTAAATAGCTGTTGGTTGCTCAAGCCTACTTCCCCATACATTTTGGGAGTGAGCTGTTGATAGACGGAGACTCCTACGCGAACTTCGTTGTAGTCAAAGTCATCTTGGTTGGCATACTTAATCAAATTGCCGTTGATAGAGCCAATCAGATAAGTTTTAGGACCGATCGCTGGAGCAGCCCACAAACTTAAACCAGTCCGAATCAAGCTGTCATCGATTGGGTCCACACTCGAAAAAATGTTATCGCTCTGAAAAAAGTCAACTCGGCCTTGCAGGTAAACTGTGCGCTGTGGTCGGCTAGCTCGGACAGGTTGTGGCCGCAGACGTATATTCCCTAGCTCTGGATCAAGTTGCTGCTGACTGTTGCTGATAGATTCCCGTAAACGCAATTCCCCCAACTCCGGGTCAGAAGCTAACGAATCTGCCTCAGAACTTCGTAAACGCAATTCTCCCAATTCTGGATCACTAGATAACTGCTCTGTCTCAGACCTAGAGGCATTGGAGTCCTTCGAGTTCGGTTTGGTTGACTGTGTTGGCTCTGCTAAGTCTTCTTGAGAGCGATCGCCAGGTTTTTGCAGCCGCAGATTACCCAATTCTGGATCAGTCAACACTTGCTCCAGATTGCGGTCTTGCTGTAATTGCAACTCGACTTCAGAAGGCTGCTCCGACGGCTCATTAAGCTGCGAGACCAAATATAGTGATGTCGTTGCCACAGGATTCCAAGCGCTAGCCCCTGAGGATACAGCTCCCTCTGACCAGAGAATCTCCGTCTCAACCGTAGGCGAGCTCAAGCTTACATCTAAAGATACAGAATCTAGTGGGGTTCCCCAGTTAGTATCAATTGGTAAAGACTGCGATTGCTGCCTAGCCACTGGCTCCATCAAATTAACGGAAGATACCGGAATCTTGGCTGTTACTGTGGTAGCACAAGCTGAACTACCTGAGAGGCTAATCCAAAGACCAAGAAACTGCCAAAAGCTGAGGCGTGGGTGATAAAACAAGCGTTGATGAACTTGCAAATTAGCTACCGTATATTTACTTAGGAACCAGCCAAAATTCATCCTAGAAGTCATTCTCTATTGTTGCTACAGTGGAAGCAATTAAGAATCAGGGGTTGCAGCTTAAATTTTTTGCGTTTCAGGGAACTACCAGACCCAGTTAAGCGTCGCCTGAATGGATAGCTGATCGATTCGCGGTCATTTCTTAATTTAGGGAAGTAGACATAACTGAGTTTATTGGCTCATCTTGGTTAGTAAAGAATGGACGAAAATTTTCGTCAATAGATTCAATTTTTGATATCTGCGTACATTTCCTTAAGGGAATACACGTAAAACAGAAAACTTTCAGATAAAATTTTGGTGTTGCACCGCCGGGAACTGCTTATGTCTCGAAAATTAGCTCTGTTCCTCGCTCTGATGCTATCGGGTGTAAGTATTGGGAGTTTGCCACAACCTGCAAATGCCCAAACGCCCTTGACTCGAGCTGTCATTCAGGCGCTTCGTAATCGTGTACGGTTGATGCAGAAAAATCAGCCAGTGCGGTCTGCACGGGTCTCTGATGCTATGACACCTGGGGATGCTCTATCCACTGCTCGTGCTTCTCTCGCAGAATTGCGCTTCAATGACGGCTCTTTAGCGCGAGTGGGTGAGCAAGCTGTTTTTCGGTTCATACCTAACGCTCGGACATTTCAGCTCTCCAATGGCACCATGCTGCTGCTGATTCCTCCAGGGCGCGGGCCTACGGGTATACGCACTCCCAATGCGGCAGCTGGCATTAAAGGTTCTGCTTTGTTTGTGAGGTATATTCCTGAATCTGATACGACCCTTGTGGGTGCCCTCACCAACAATCCTCTAGGACCCATGGTGATCTACAACCGAGATGGCTCGCAAAGCCAGGGCTTACGGGCGGGACAGTTGGCAGTCGTGGTCAAGAATCGCATTGAGAATGTCTATGATTTTGACCTCAATACCTTTTACGAAACCAGTGATTTGGTCAAAGGGCTGAACCTGACCCAAAAAGATTCTGCGAGTCCGTCTGATGAGGCGATCGCCGCAGTGCGAGCTGAGACTGTAGAAGCGCTAGAAACTCAATCTCCGTTTCAAGCCGCAAACGTGATTGAGAATCCTGCTTTTGTTCGACTGCCTGCGGCCACTGCTGATTTTCCTGTTAACAACCTCGATCGCGTCTTCAATTCGCTAGATGTCCGCCGAGTCGTAGAAGCAGGAGAAGCTCAATCTGGTCAAACCGTAGCCTCTCCACAACAGACCGGGGCTGGTTCTGGCAGCGTTCCACCTGTCACTGGCGCTACCCCCACCACCACTCAACCGCTGGAGCCAGCCACCTCTACTCAAAACCCAACTCCTGGCACTAAACCCGCTATCAGTCCACCTCCTGAACCGACTCCAGTCACTTCGACTTCTCGACCGTCAGACCCCCTAGGCCAGAGACCAGAGAAAGCTGCTCCAACAGACCCTAGATTGCTCACGCCTCGTCCTCTAGAGCCAGCAGATCCAGGCTCGCAACCTAATACTTCTACACCACCTGCTACACCCACT
>DATNPE010000326.1:0-3555 GCA_036703355.1 Allocoleopsis sp.
GGTTGGCTGGTGAGGTCGCGATCGCTAAACACTCGAATTTCTAACTCTGGACAACGAGCCTGTGCCAGTTGAGCAGCTTGGCGGTACAGATCCGCATTGAAAGACTCAAAGCCAGCAATTAAAACGATGCGTCGCATGCCCAAACGTCACTCATGAACTCCTCACCTTGATCATAGAAGCCTGATTCGGTTTGCGGTTGATCAGTAATCACAAGAAGCTGGGAGCCAGAAAACAGAAGCCAGGAATCGGAAGCCAGAATTTTTGTCGAGGTGCTTCTTGTGTTCTGCGTTGAAGTTGAGTTTCTAGCTGTGATCAATCGTTAAACGTTTAGGGTTTTACCGAGGGAGTGCAGTAGAGTTGGACGCATATTACAGACAGCGTTTGCATTGGGTTAGCGTTGGGTGAAATTATGGCATTTAAGATTAGCGCTTTAGGATTGCCTGTGCTGCAAAAAGGGTCGGAAGGTCCTGCGGTGGGTGCTTGGCAGAGCTTTCTCAAAGGTGCTCAGTTTGCGATCGGCGCAGTAGATGAAGACTTTGGTGGACTCACAGATACCGCCACTCGTAACTATCAACAAAAAAATAATTTGCCTGTCACAGGCGTTGTAGACAATACGACTTATGCGATCGCCTTGCAGCAAGGTTTGTTATTCAAGGTGCCAAACTTCTCAGGGGCGCTGTTGTTGAACTACCTCAACTTCGGCGTTGCTGAGGTTAAAGATCTGCAAAAGAGCCTGAACGCGATCGCCCAACTCAATCCTCCCTTGACTGTAGATGGTGATTTTGGTCCCCTGAGCAGCAAAGGCTTGGCCCAAGTCTATAAGCAGCGAGATGTCAGGTTTCGCGATGACTTGCAACAGCAATTAGCCGCTACGACCAAACAAAAACTTGGCACCGATTTTGCGCCAGCGATCGCCTTCATCGATGACTATGCCAAAAAGTTGCGCTTTCGCTTAAGTGGTCCCCACTGGGTCAAGTTTTTTCCCTCTACTAATTCCATCGAAGATTTAGCTTCACCCTTTCGGCAGCGGGTTCAAGCTTTTGAAAAAGCGTTGCGAGCCGCAGGGGCAAGATTGGAAATCAGCAACACGCTGCGTCCACCAGAGCGGGCTTACCTGATGCACTTTGCAGCCAAAATTAGTCGTTCCCAGATTCGAGCGCAAGATGTCACTACTATGCTGGGAGTAGACATTGACTGGGTCCACTACACCAATGCTAGCTCTGTGCAAGCGGCACAACAAATGGTGGATGCCTATGGGATTGGCGATAATCCTGTGGCTCTGCGATCGCTCCATACCCAAGGACTGGCCATTGATTGGTTTATCTCTTGGGAAGGCACCCTCCAGATTCGCGATAGTAGCGGTCACGTGGTTAGCGTTGGAGCGGCTCGCGATGGCGACAACCCGGCGCTGATGAAAGTGGGAGCTTCCTACGGAGTCTATAAGCTCGTGGGTGATCCACCCCATTGGTCGGTGAATGGCGGCTAGAAACTAAACTCTCAGTAAAGCTTAATCAAAAACTGAAATAACCATTACAACCTTGGTCAATCTGGCCAAAGTATGGTTTACCTGCGGATGCTTTAAATTGTGTCTATGCCCTAAGATGGATGCACTGTTTTCACAAAACTGCGAGGGCACTTTCAAGGATGCGCTCAAAGATTCCTCTACATCCCCTACAGGAAAAACCGAAGGCAGTGATGTCAGCCAATCTATCTCCGACGGAAGCGCATTCATGGAGCAGTCTTTAAGCCCTGTACAGGCATGGGAACAGTACCGCAACCAAGCGATCGCCTGCTACGGCAACAATCAATTCCGCGAATATCTCACCCTCTCTGAGCAAAACCTAGAGCTAGCCAGAAAGATAGGAGACAAAGCCAAAGAAGCGATCGCCCTCAATCAAGTTGGTTTGGCTCACATCCGCTTGTGGCAACCTCAGCAAGCTCTGCAATTTCTCCAACAGGCTCTGGTGCTACAACGCGCCTTGGGTGCTGCTTTAGCAAAAGTACCCGCAGCAAGTTCTAAACCCACAGTCGCTTCACCCCAATTTGGTGAGGCCACCACGCTCAACAACATCGGTTCGGTTTATAGCCAACTGGGGGAACCCCAAAAAGCTTTAGATTTTTTCAATCAAGCCCTCGCCATCTTCCGAGAACTCGGCGATCGCCGCATTGAAGCGGTGACCCTCAATAGCATTGCTCTGGCTTACATTCGCTTGGGCCAGCCAAAGCAAGCCTTACTACTGTGCAATCAAATTCTGCCCATCCGCCGGGAGCTAGGCGATCGCGCTGGCGAAGCTGCCACGCTGAATAACATCGGCTTGATCTATAGCGACTTGGGTCGGCCCCGCAAAGCTCTGAAATATTTCAAGCAAGCCCTGCTGATTCAAAAAGAATTGGGCGATCGCACAGGAGAAGCCACCGCTCTCAACAACATCGGCTCGGTTTACAGCGATTTGGGCGAGCCACAACGAGCTTTGCTGATTCACAATCAAATTTTGCTAATTCGGCGCGACTTGGGCGATCGCTTTGGCGAAGCCACCACCCTCAACAATATTGGCTTTACCTACCGCGATGCAGGTGAATTGCACCAGGCGCTGGAGTTCTATCACCAAGCCCTCTGGATTCGCGAAACCTTAGGCGATCGCCCTGGACAAGCCACAACGCTCAACAATATTGGCTTTGCCTACCGAGACCTGAAGCAATCTAAACAAGCGCTGGAGTTCTACAACCGAGCCTTGCTGCTCTATCGCGAGCTAGAAGATCGCACAGGCGAAATTACAACTTTGGCGAACATCGGTGCAGTCTGGGGAGAACTCGGCCAACCGGACTGGGCACAAGACTTCTACCAAGAAGCCGACGCTTTAGCAGAAAATATCGGCAATCTTTTCCTGCTCGATTGGATTCGAGTTTTGAAGGAAGCGAAGTCTTAGCCGAAACCAATCTTCAACTCGCGAAGTCAATACCCGCTCTATGCCTAAAGCAAGTGGCGGGTTAATTTTTTAATTTCTAAAATTTACTAAAGAATCACACTTGATTCCAAATTAGTAAAATAAGATACAGAAATAGTTACGTTCATCTCTCTTGGTGTCTCATTTATTGCTGAGTTGGCTATTCTGCCATCGAGAGGGACGGAAGTAGGGAGTCATCCCGAAGGAACGCGCCTCATCCTAACCCCATCAAGCAACGAAGTTAGAGGCGAAAAGCATGAGACTGTCGTACCGTGGTGCACATTACGAAACCGAGCTGCCCACCTTCCAGATGTTAGAAGGAGATGTCATTGGAAAATATCGCGGACAAAATCTGCGGCTCCAATATCCTTATCCCAAGCATATTCCAGTGCCACAAACGCCACTCGATCTGAAGTATCGAGGCGTTGCCTATTCCACTCACCGCCCGATGGAGGTGGACGACCTGATTGCATCCCAATCAGCAACGGCTAGCAGCCAGCCCACTCCCCTGCAAAATGTGCGGCAACGGGTGCTCAAGGAAGTTGAGGAAACACATCGCACCAATATTTACCGGAGTTTGGAGCGACGGTTGCAAGTGGCGAAGAATCTG
>DATNPE010000327.1:0-8058 GCA_036703355.1 Allocoleopsis sp.
ATATCGCTAGCTCCTAAAACCTGCTCAACTCGATAGTTGTCTCCTTGAGGTTCACGGAAAACCAGTAATTGCTGCTGCTTCACATCAACCACCCAATACTCTGGAATGTTGGCTTGAGCATAGACCTTGGCTTTGCGATCGTAATTGAGGGTTGAATCAGCGACCTCAATAATAGGTAAATGTCTTCTGGAACGGGATGGCGGTCACGATATCGCTTAGGGTCAATTTTCACAACTGCAATATCTGGCTCAGTTTCTGAGTTGGGCGCGATCGTAATAGGGAGTTGCTGTCGTACCCAGGCTTTACCCGCAAACAGCACAACAAAATCATTACCAACAATGGAAGTTGTAGAAGCGTGGGGTGGTTCCTGCGGTACTACTTCGACGATGCGTCCGTCTAAAAGCTCAACGCGATCGCCAGTGGTAAGAATGCCCGTAGCAATCATGCGATGGTACTCATCTACTGTCCATCGTCGCTGGGATAAACCCTCTAGTAGAGAGTAGAAATCACTCATTTGGGTGTTACTCAATCTAATAATTCATTCAGGTTTAATCAAATAATTAGTTGCTAAAGATGATATAGGTGAAGTTAATAGAATTTCTTTGAAAATCTCTAAATAATTCCACGGAATAGCTTAATTCTTGTCTGTAGGTTAATGATGTAAGGCACTCAATCAAGTTAAAAACTTACATCAGGAGAAGCAAGAATGGAAGTCTCAACCTTTGAACTATTGGTGAAAGCGATCGCCCCTCGCAAACCTTCTAATCCGATTACAGATGAAGTTGCTCGCCGGGTAGTTCAAGGCTATTTCCTAATAGTTACTAACCTAGAACAAAAAGACCTAAAACTTCAAATTGAATTCTACGTTAGCCTGCCCACTAAAGCTAATCCTAATCCTAAGCCTAGATTGCTAGAAACTAATACTATTTTGGCTTATGACATTGCCTTTGATCCAAACATCAAGTTGGATATCAAACGCATTGATACGGGCAACAAAAAAGTTGGTAAATATATTGGTGAATTTGATCTACCCGCAGGCCAAACTGCCTCGGTACAACTCTTGCCAGACTTGGCTAATGGCATCCTGGGCGATCCTGACCCACAGTTGGAAATCCGGGGCTATGCTGCTTTGGTGAATGTCACACCTTCTAGGGACAAATCGCCTGTCAAAGTGCTACTCAGCCCAGAAATTCGTGGCACCTTCTTACCCAATATGCTCGAACCTGGCAAGCCTTTAGACTTCGATCAAATTGCTTATTCGCTGCCTCTCGCGAGTGGCAAAGCCCTCAATTTAATTGAGTATGCAGATGCTAAAGACAAGCCCAAAGAAACTGAGAAATAGAGCGATCGTGGCTGAGAGTTCCTGAATTTCGTCAATAGCAGATAACGCTTGAATTTGGCTGCTGACTAACTGGTTTTACCCTTTTCCTAGTCAGTAGCCTTGTACCTGAAAAGCCTCTTAATTAAGGGGCTGAATTTCTATATTTGAATTTTGATTTTTCCTAGAATTAGAGGTCGTTTTGATGCAAGTTGAATTTAAGTTCCAACCTGTTTCTTTTAGTTGGGTGGCACTCCATCCACAGCCAAAAGGTGTGATTCAGTTTATTGGTGGTGCTTTTTTTGGCACATTTCCTACTATTTTTTATCGCTACTTTTTAAGAAAATTATTTGAGGAAGGCTATACGATTGTGGCTCTGCCCTTTCGGTTTAGTTTTCGGCATTGGTCGATCGCGGCTAGTTTATTTGCCGAGCAAAACACCTTACGCACTGAATTGACAACATTGGCTCAACGCTACGGCTATCAACATGAGATTTATCAAAACAACTCCAGTTATTCCTGGGTAGGGCACAGCCTAGGTTGCAAGTATGTGGCGCTATTGGAGTTTCTCAGTGGCGATCGCTGGCGCGAAATTGTGCAGCAGTGTGTCAACGCCAAAGAAGCAGCCCGGATTGAACGTGTGATTGCTGAGATTGTCCCAGCAGAGAAAATCTCGATTAAAGGTCAGCCTTCTTTGTTACTTGCCCCCGACATTAGCGACACCGAAAGTGCGATCCCGATTCGGGCGGTGACGCAGTGGTTAGAAAAGCTGAAGCTAGGCGTGTTGCCCACGCGAGCCCAAACTCAGTGTTTTATCGACTCCAGCAGTTTATTTAACTTAACGGCTCTGATTTCTTTCAAAGACGATACTGTGGCAGGAAATTTGGGAGATAAAGACAGAAGCCCAGAAGTACAGAAAAATAGCGATGTCCTGTGGTTCTTTCAGCAGCTCCAGAAGCGCCCAGTGCCGTTACTGTGCCAGGAGTTACCTGGTAAACATTTAGAGCCAGTTGGGGTACAGGTAGGAGCTTATGTGGTGGATCTCAATCCGCTGGATAAATTTATCGAACCGATCGCGCAACGTTGGCTAGAAAGAGTCGCGATCGAGTTTCTCAGCCAATTGCGGCAGCGAGAGCAAGACTTGTCGTCATCACGCTGATCGTAACCATGCCGTCAGCTAGCCGATCGCTACCCTGTTTTGTCCGCAGATTCTGGGGAGCAAAGCCTGGGATCGCACAATTGGATTTCAGAACCATAAGATAGTGAAAGGTTAGCGAGTCTATTCTGGAACCAATCATCTCCAAACAGTTCAAATTGACGAACTGAGGACACAGAGGCTAAATAAGTTCCAAGGGTAGGCACTAGAGGCAGAGGGCACAGCGAATGGAATTGACGACAACCTTAAAGGGGCAGACGGTCCGGAATGCAGTGCGGGAAGTAGGCATCAACCCTGACTATTGGTATGCGGTTGGCTGGGCTGACAAGCTAAAGCCCAATGAAGTCATGCCTGTGAAAATCTGGCTACAGGCGATCGCGGTTTACCGAGATGCCACAGGTCAACTTCATGCCCTAGAGGATGCTTGCCCCCACAAAGGCGTGGCACTGCACAAAGGCAAAGTGCATGGCACCAATCTGGCTTGTCGCTACCACGGCTGGGAGTTTGATGGTCAAGGTGACTGCGTCAAAATTCCTTATTTCCCGCCCAGCCAAAAACTGCCCTGTGCTCAAGCCCGCAGCTACCCGATTCAAGAAAAGTACGGCATCATTTGGATTTTTCCGGGTGACCCAGCGATCGCTGCCACGACTGCGCCGCCAGAGATTCCCGAGTTCGATCAGCCTGACTTTTTCATGGTGCCAGTCACCGGACACTTCAAATCTCATTTCTCTATCTGCAACGAAAACTCAATGGATGTCTTTCATGGGTTTTTGCACGAAAATTTGCAGGGCTGGTTTGACCCCATCTTGACCAGCTTGCGAGAAACCGAGAACAGCGTCTGTGCCGACTATCAGGTGTCCTATAAAGGAAAATTAGCTAAGTTTTTGGGCTTAACTGACCAAGCGGATGCAGTGACGACCAAAACTATTTCTGTGCAGTACCGCTATCCCCACTATCAAAGCTCGCTGGAGGGCGTTTCTAGCCTCTACTTGATGCGCTTACCCATCGGACCGACGGAAAGTGCCTCTTTTGCGATGTTCTTTTTGCGGGTGAAGTTGCCCCAGTGGTTGTTGCGATCGCTGGCCCCCAAACTGCGACCCATTCTAGAGCGCCATGTGTTCATGAAATTTCTCAATCAAGATATTGAGATGATGGAGAGCGAGCAACAGCGCTATCTAGACAATCCCCAGCGTCGCTATGTGGAAGTCAACCCAGCCATCATTGCAGTTCAGCGATTAATTGTCCGGCAGTACGAGCAATTTGTGCAAAAATCTAGTCAATCACCAGATCCCGCCAACGGGAACTCAGACAAGTTTGTTTCTTTCTCTAAGGCTATGGCTTCTAGCCCAGCCGAACTAACTACAGAAAGCCCAGTCGGATGAAGGCAACTATAGCAGCAGTTCCTCGAACAGATGTCATACGGAACCGTACTCTAGCCTCTACCCAGTACTTTGGTTCACAAACAAGTTGGTTGCATAAAGTCGTCCAGAGCCTCTGGATTGCTTGCGTTTGGTGTTGTATTAGACCTGGATGATGGGCATTTTGCTAGGAAAATACACTGTTATGCCAGAGACGATAGACTATCTGGGAATAAGGTGAGGGGAGTTTACTGTGCAAGTTGTTAAAGAATACGTTCAACGCTGGTATGAAAGCGGGCTTGATCCAGATGAATACATCTGTCATGCCAAGCAAGGAAATTTAGTTGAAATTGAAGATGCCAAAACAGGCGATCGCCGCACAGCGTTGACTTTCTGCACCAATGACGTGCTGGGTCTAGTGCAAGCAGAGTCCGTCAAGCAGGCTGCGATCGACAGCATTTTGCAGTACGGCACTTCTAACAGTTCTTGCTCGGTGTTGAGTGGTCGCATTGATTTACATCGTCAACTCGAAGATGAAATCTCTGCCTTCAAGCATTTGCCTCACACGCAACTATTTCTGAATGCTTGGATGGCAATGCAGGCGTTGATGGATGCTTTTTGTCATCTCGCCATTCCTGTGCCCGGTTTTCAGCATACACGAGAAACACTCATTCTCACGGATGTACTGAATCATGGCTGCATCGTTTCGGCGATCGCCAATGCAGGAACTCGCTCTGGTAAGCTCTTTGGTCACAGCCCACGGGTGCGGGTGCGGGCTTATCGCCATTGCGATGTCAACGACTTAGCCACCAAGCTCCGCCGCTATGCGAGACCCGAAGACCGCATCATGGTGATTTCGGATGCCGTGTTTTCGATGGATGGTGACATTGCTCCCCTGCCCGACATGCTGGACGTGATGCAGAATTATGAAGGCAGCGTCTTGATGATGGATGAAGCCCATGCCAGTGGCGCGATCGGAGCGACTGGACGGGGTATTTATGAGTACTTCAACCTGACTCCGCAACAAGCGATCGAGCGGGGAGTGGTACCGCTGATCATGACCACCTTCTCTAAGTTCGCCGCTTCAGCAGGGGCGGCAATTAGCACCCATGTGGCAGAGCTGAAGCCGTTGTTGAACGTGTCCCCCACCTCAATCGGCACCATTTCTCTACCTGCACCCCTCACCGCTGCTGCCCTAGAGAGCATCAAAATTGTGCGGCGGGAGCCAGAACGAGTACGGCAGTTGCAAGAAAATACGGCTTACTTGCGATCGCGCTTGGCTGAGCATGATTTTCTGCCGATCGGCGAAACCAATGTCGTTCCCATTATTCTACCGTCTGAAATTAATCCTAAGCTGTTTGGTCGATTATTGCTGGAAGACTATGGTATTTGGGTGTCACCCATTTGGTTTATTGCCAAGCCCCGCCTGCGCGTCACCGTCAACGCTCTCCACACCAAAGAGGAGATGGATCGGCTGGTAGCAGGGTTAGTGGCCACTCGAAATGTTCTGTATAAACCCACCATTAGTGCCTAGTTCGGTAGAATGCTGCAAGGGTAGGAAAAATATTCTGCCCTTGCCATAACATCTTCAATTTAGTTAAAAAAGTTAAAAACCGTGGTGACTCAAGCTTTGACTTATCAGATTCGAGCGGTCACGACAGCAGCAGACCAGGAATTATTTCTGGATGTGCCAGCGCGAGTTTATGCCAACGATCCCAACTGGGTGCCGCCTTTACGCAGCAGTACGGCCAAGCAATTTGCCCCCAGCAACACGTTTTTGCAATATGGCAAACTGCAACCGTTTATTGCGGTGATTGAGGGAGCCCAGGGGCCAGAAGCGGTGGGCCGTGTTGTAGCCTCTGTCAATCAGCGCTTGATTGAGCGAGAAGGTCGGCAGATTGGCCTGTTTGGTTTTTTTGAATGTATTGCCGATTTTGCGATCGCTCAAGCGTTGTTAGATGCGGCCTGCGAATGGTTGCGGCAGCAAGGGGTGACGGCGGTACGTGGTCCCATCGACCTTTCGACCCACAACAGTTGCCTGTGGTTAGTCGATGGTTTTGACTCACCGCCGATGGTGATGATGCCCTACAACCCCGCTTACTACCCCGAATTTGCTGAGCGGTTGGGGTGGCAGAAAGCCAAGGATGCCTACGCTTACAACTTTCCTCTAGATAAACCATTACCCACCGAGTTCGAGAAAGCCTACCGCATTGCTTGCAAATCAGGTGTCACCTTCCGACCGTTGCGAACCAAAGGGGAGGGCTTCGAGCAAGATTGCCTCAGCCTCTACCACTTGTTCACCACCGCTTTTGCGGGCAATTGGAGTTCTACCCCCCGCACCCAGGAAGAATTTCTGGAAGAAGCCAAAGAGCTACAAAGTTTAGTCGATCCAGATGTATTCCCGATCGCGGAATATAACGGTGAAATGATTGGCTTCTTCATGGGGTTGCCCGACTACAACATTCCCCTGAAGCAGGTGGGGGGTAAGCTCAATTGGTTAGGCATTCTCAAGTTCCTCTGGTATCGCCGTCAGATTAACCAAGGCCGAGTCATTGCCATCTGTTCCTTGCCTGAATACCGTCGCAAAATGGTGCCACTGGCCTTGATTTATTTGGGCATGAGCGGTGGCATCCGAAAAGGCAAACCCTACCAGCGGGCTGAACTTTCTTGGGTTTACGAAGATAACTTCCCATCACGCAAGCTGATTGAAGCGTCCGGTGGCAAGATTTATAAGACGTACCGCATTTACGAAAAATCATTATGAAGGCGCTAGTGACTGGAGCCAACGGCTTTACTGGTTCTCACCTGGTTCGCTTGCTAGAACAGCGGGGTGACCAGGTCGTCGGGCTAGTCCGCAAATCGAGTAACTTGTCGCGCCTCGCTGACTGTCAAGTGCAACTGGTTTACGGCGACCTCAGCGATCGCGAAGCTTTACGCACTGCCATGCAAGGGGTAGATACCGTATTCCACACCGCTGCCTATGTGGAGCTGGGTTTGGTAAATGCGGCTGAAATGGAACGAGTGAATGTCGAAGGCACTCGCGCCGTGATGGAAGTTGCCAAAGAAATGGGCGTGGGCAAAGTTGTCTATTGCAGCACCATTGGTGTGTTTGGTGATACACAAGGGCAAGTGGTGGATGAAACCTTCCAGCGCACTCAAAAAGATTTTTCTTCTGCCTACGATCGCACCAAGTACGAAGCGCAAGTATTCGTCGATCAAATGGCGCAGCAAGGGCTACCTGTGGTGAGTGTGATGCCCTCTGGAATTTTTGGTGCCGATGATCCGCACTTTATTCCAGTGTTGCGGCAGTTTCTCAAGGGAGGGCTGAAGCTCTGGGCAGGGGGCGATCGCGTCACGGGGGTTGTTCATGTGGACGATCTAGCGATGGCGATGATTTTGGCCGCAGAGAAAGCTCCTCCTGGAGAGCATTACATCATCTCCGCGGGAGACTTAACCACACGAGAGATGTTTGAAATTGTCGGTCAACAATCAGGGGTTCCTGCTCCAGCCGAAGCCCCCAAAGCTTTGGTTAGACTGGTGGGAAATATATTAGACCCGATTGGACGACTGTTCTCCTGGCAACCGCCCTTGAGTCGAGAGCGAGTACATTACGTTTACGATCGCTGTGTGCGGGTGGATGCAGCCAAAGCAAGACGGGAACTCAATTGGCAACCCCGCTCGGTGAGGGAAACCTTGACTGAAATTGTCCAAGAAATCCAAAAAACGCTTTAGCAGAAGTACTAATTCCTGAGGGGCGCGAATACTTTCTGCAAACTGCTCAGGATTGGGGATGATCCCTAGGGATAACTGGGTAAATCGCCGCTATGCGATCGCCCCTGCCGCCAGTGAGAATACAGATATAACAAAGCAGCCAATTGGCATTTAACACACCAAAGCTTCACAGATAAAAAGCGACAAGGAACTATGACGAGGCCAACCTGCGATCTCCGCTAACGGAGCAGCCACAAGCAGCAGGTTCTCGACAAACTCTATGGAATAAATCACGGGTAGGGGCGCAGCATTCTGTGCCCCTATCTAGTTTTTATGGTGCCACGTGAAACGTAAACCTAAGCAGCGTATTGCTGATTCAGCATGCCGTCTTCCAAGTTCACCACCCGATCGGCCACATCCATGATCCGGGAGTCGTGCGTCACCATCAGCACTGTGCGACCGCCTTCTTTAGCCAGATTGCGCAACAGTTCAATCACCGCATGGCCGCTGCGAGA
>DATNPE010000328.1:0-3657 GCA_036703355.1 Allocoleopsis sp.
TCTGTGACCTTCCAGCGGCTATGGATTCTTCAGCCCAGCCCTTGAGTTGCCGACCGAGTTTACCTAACTTTGGGCAGCAAATAACCTAACTTTTGACTGAATCCTGGAATTCAACGGACTCATATGCTTGTATAAAATACGTTAACTCGATAGACTAACCGTATTTTGTGGCCTCGCTGTTGAGATTTGGGAGAGTTCTTGTGGGTATTTCTATCCAAAACGTTAACAAGCACTTTGGTTCCTTTCATGCGATCGATCGCGTCAGTCTAGATATTGAGACAGGCTCATTGGTGGCCCTGCTGGGTCCTTCTGGTTCGGGTAAGTCAACTTTGCTACGCATGATCGCAGGGTTAGAGCAACCTGACTCAGGAGAAATTTACTTAACAGGTGAAAATGCCACCTATCGTTCGGTCCAAGACCGAGGGATTGGGTTTGTGTTTCAGCATTACGCCCTGTTCAAGCATTTGACGATCCGAGAAAACATTGCCTTTCCGCTGGAAATTCGCAAAGCTAACCCTAGCCACATTCGCCGTCGAGTAGAAGAACTACTGAACTTGGTACAGCTCAAGGGGTTGGGCGATCGCTATCCCTCGCAGCTATCGGGGGGGCAACGGCAGCGGGTGGCATTGGCACGGGCGCTAGCAGTCCAACCGAAAGTGTTGTTGTTAGACGAACCGTTTGGAGCTCTGGATGCCAAAGTGCGGAAGGAGTTGCGAGCTTGGTTACGCAACCTACATCAGGAGGTACAAGTCACTACTGTGTTTGTCACCCATGACCAAGAAGAAGCGATGGAAGTGGCAGATCAGATTGTGGTGATGAACCAAGGACGAATTGAACAGGTGGGAGCGGCAGCAGAGATCTATGATTCTCCAGCTTCTCCGTTTGTCATGAGCTTTATTGGTCCAGTGAATGTCCTACCATCTAATGCGGGCATCCTGCCGAGAAGTGAAGTGATTCAAGGCGATCGCGTCTTTCTACGTCCTCATGACTTACTCATCCAACCCCATGCGACCCCCGATACCGTGCCTGCCAAAGTAGAGCGAATTATTCACTTAGGCTGGGAAATTCAGGTGGAGTTGTTGCTGAACTCCGGACGAGGCGTAACTGCTCACTTAGCCCGTGCAGACTTTGACAAGTTGCATTTAGAGCGCAACCAAGATGTCTACATCAGACCGAAGCAGGTAAAAACATTTCCAGAATATTCGTTCAATTAAATATTGCCTGTCCCTGACGCTGTAACGACTCATTGTCTGTTTTATCTGTTGTTATGCCTTCGAAATCTGCCCCGCCTATACAAACGACAAAGCCACAAATTACAAAGCCGACTCCAAACCCGACCCCAAAGAAAAACAAAGATGCTTACGTAGCCACTAGAATTTTGATTGTTGTCCTGCTGGTGGCTCTGCTTTCTACTTTCTTTGTTGTGGTCAATGCAGGCGAACGCGGCGTGCTAATGCAGTTTGGTGAGGTGCAAGAGCGAATATTAGGAGAAGGTATTCACCTGATTATTCCAGGCGTCAACACCGTGAAGAAGCTCAGTGTCAGGGTGCAAAATCAGAAAATCTCTGCTGAAGCGTCTTCCAAAGATCTTCAGAATGTTTATGTTGATGTGGCTTTAAATTGGCACATTATGCCGAAAGAGGCGAACGTGATCTTTCAGGAGATTGGTGATGTTGCATCAGTGGTCACGACAATCATCAATCCAGCCGTGGAGGAAGTGCTGAAGGCGATCGTAGCGATGTATACGGCTGAGGAGATTATTACCAAGCGAGGTGAAGTGAAAGCAGGGGTAGATCAAGCTTTGAGCGATCGCCTAGGTACTTATCATGTGGCAGTGGATGATATCTCCTTAGTCCATATCCATTTTTCTAAACGCTTTAGTGATGCGGTGGAAGCGAAACAAGTGGCGGAACAAGAAGCTAAGCGAGCCGAATTTGTGGCTCTAAAGGCAGCGAGAGAAGCAAAAGCTAGGGTGAATTTAGCCAAAGGAGAAGCAGAAGCCCAAAGCTTGTTGCGAGACGGGTTAACGCCAGAGTTATTACAAAAGCAGGCGATCGAGAAGTGGAATGGCAATCTACCGCTGATCATGGGAGATGATGGCTCCCAAAAACTCCTCGACCTTAAGCAATTGGTAAAACTCAATAGTCAGCGCTTAAAACTTGATTAACTGATTAACTATTTAACAATTGCTCAAAGGCGATCGCGATCTGTGTTTGAAATCGCTGTTGGTGTTTCAGCTTCAGGACAGGTTGAATAATTTCGAGCGCTGAACCAGCACCTTTGCGACTGTTGGTGATTTGCACGGCATGGAGGGTGGAAAGTTCGATCTCTTTTTTGACCATCAACTCTGGAATGGCTGCGGCTCCCACACCACTCTCTACTACTGCCTTCACCATCTCACTACTACTCAAAACTAAAACTACATCCAGCTCAGCAAACTCTACGCCCCAACTCTGTAGGGCTTGCTCAAACATCTGTTGCGCCCCTGAACCAGGCTCTCGCATTACCCAGGTGGTTTCGTGCAGTTCCCGAACGGAGATGCGGGTGCGAGCGTACCAGGGGTGAGATTTACCGACGACAATTTGTAGGCGATCGCTACCAATGATCTCCTCGGCTAAATAGCTTCTCAGGGCAGGTTTGACTTCGCCACTGACAATGCCGAGATCAAATAAACCGGTGGCGGTACCTTGGCAAATCTCTTCAGCATTGGCGAGGGTGCAGTTAACCGTGATCCCAGGATATTGGCGCTTGAAACGACTAATTTTTTCTGGCAGCCAATAGTTACCAATGGTGAGGCTAGAGCCTAGCTTCAGTTCTCCTCGCTGTAGGTTGTTTAGTTCTCGCAAACCCCGCTCGGTTAAAGCCACTTGCTCCAAAATCTTTTGTGCTTCCTCCTGGAGCAATTTACCCGCCTCTGTAATTTCCACCCGCCGACCTACCCGGTGAAACAGTTTGACGCTGTATTCTCCCTCCAAGCTTTGGATGGCGGCACTGACGGCAGGTTGAGTAATAAACAGTGCTTCTGCGGCGCGAGTAAAGTGTAGGTGCTCTGCGACCGCCAAAAAAATCCGTAACTGTTCGAGGGTCATAGTCAGTAGCTCAGATTCCTTGATTAGCTCTGTTAAGGAATGTAAAGTTCCAGAAATCCCTAAAAAGCGATCGGTTCATCGGGGTTCAATCTCTCTTTTTGGAGAATTGAGTTCGTCTAGTTTGGGGGATCACAATTGCAGTCAGGCTTTGGATCTATGGCGAAATTTGCGATGTAGTCATAGAACTTTCACATCACAGTACCCATAACTTCTAGTGATTAAAACAAGAAAAAAGAACATTAGCTTCTATGAATTGCTTTTCCTAAAGTGAACATAGTGCTTTTGGTAGAGAGTCCTGGTTAGAGACAAACACACCAGTTTTGTTGGAAGTGACCAAACTGCCAAAGGGTACATTTACACACTGGGAATTTGTATTACATGACTAGTGAATTTCAATTTGAGCAAAGTGCCCACGGCTTAAAGCCTAATTGCCTCTCTTTTGGTGAGGTGTTGGCTCAATCGATTGCGGTTATTGCTCCCACAACCATTCCTGCTTCTAACTTAGGTTTAATTGTGGCGATCGCCGGAAATGGCACTTGGCTCAGTTTCTTGATCGGGATGGTGGGGC
>DATNPE010000329.1:0-15374 GCA_036703355.1 Allocoleopsis sp.
TAGACCTCTCGGAGTGGCTGTTTGCAGGTTTATATGGTGGCTCTGGGGTGAATTTGGCGAAGTGCAAAACTGTGGATCTAGAAGTGCCCGCAGATGCCGAGTTTGTGTTGGAAGGCACCATCACCCCTGGCGAAGTTCTCCCGGATGGTCCGTTTGGCGATCACATGGGCTATTACGGCGGGGTGGAAGATTCGCCGCTGGTTCGCTTCCACTGCGTCACCCATCGTAAAGATCCGATTTATTTGACGACATTTAGCGGTCGTCCCCCCAAGGAAGAAGCAATGATGGCGATCGCGCTTAACCGCATTTACACCCCAATTCTGCGGCAACAGGTTTCTGAGATTGTCGATTTCTTTTTGCCAATGGAAGCCCTGAGCTACAAGGCGGCGATCATTTCCATTGACAAAGCCTATCCGGGTCAGGCGCGGCGGGCAGCGTTGGCGTTTTGGAGTGCCCTACCGCAGTTCACCTACACTAAGTTTGTAATTGTGGTGGACAAAGACATCAACATTCGCGACCCGCGTCAGGTGGTGTGGGCGATTACGTCCAAAGTCGATCCGGTGCGAGATGTGTTTATCTTGCCAGAAACACCTTTCGATACGCTCGATTTTGCCAGCGAAAAAATTGGTTTGGGTGGTCGCATGGGCATTGATGCCACCACCAAGATTCCGCCAGAAACCAATCACGAATGGGGTGCAGCGCTAGAGTCTGACCCAGACACAGCCGCAATGGTCGATCGTCGTTGGGCAGAATATGGTCTTGCAGATCTGCAATTGGGAGAGGTGAATCCGAATTTGTTCGGCTACGATATGCGCTAGCGACTCTCTATTCGGTCTAGACTTGCGATCGCTTGAGACCCCTGAGCATGGATTGGAAAACTTTGCTGAAATCCCAACAAGCTGACTTTATTAAGCGGTTCAAGTCTGGGACGGAAAATCTCTTGTTTTGTGAGGTCGAGAATCAGTTCAGCGAACTTGCGTTTGTCAGCAATCAAAGGCTCAAGCAACTGCGAGATGCTTGTTGGTTGCTGGCCGAACGCTATAAGAATACAGCTCCAGTGCATGATGTGTTTATTAAACACTTAACTGGAAAACTGGGTGAAGCTGTGATTAAAAAACAGCTGAGTAACTTAGTGGCTCAAGGCAGCTATCGCGATATTACAGGTAATGATACAAGCGCTGCTTTTAATGCGCGGCAGTGGAAGTTGTTTATTACTTATATTCGTAGTTATCAATATCTCAGTCGTTATTTGACTGGAGATTTATTTCCGATTGGCTATCTCCGTTTAGCGGCTAATCCAGCCTTAAGTATTCAAGTAAAGGCTTGTCATACTAAAGCTAATAAAATTCAATGGGTTGTTAGCCAGGACGAAGTTGAAAAAAATGCAGTTGTGGTCTGCATTTGGATTCGCGAAGAAGTGAATGAAGCCCAACCGGAATATCATTTATTTTTAGCAGGTTTCTTGCCTACTGCCATGATTCAATTGCAAGATGGCCAAGCAGTGTTGGAGTTAGAAGATTTGCTATATGGGGGTGGTTTACGCAGTTTTGTAGAGTTTATTCAGGCTAAATCCTTACAATTTAATTCCTCTCAGGCTCAATTAGATTACGCCTCAGAAGCTATAAGTTCTTCACTTTCTATTCAAATTGGCTCGTGGCAATGTCCTCTCTCTTGGGAGCAGCTAACTAGTTTAGAAGCAGTAATTCAAGAGCTAAAAGCTCAAAAACAGGAACCACAAATTCCTGTGTTGCCTCCTCATCCCACTCCAAATCCACCTTTAGATTTAAACCAATTGTGGCAGAAAGTTTTAAACCAGTTGCGGCCTCCGAGTACCCAATCTTTACTTCGTCAGCAAAGCCGTTTGCTATCTTTCGATGGTCACCATGCCAGAATTGGGATTAGCTCTAGTGCGCTATTTCGAGTGAATCAACGCTGGCTCCCTAAGATTGAAGAAGCTTTTAATAAAACTTGCCAGCATCAAGTCAAAGTTAGCTTAGAAGTGATTGCTGATTAATAAGAAAACGATCGCCTTTCCTCAGCCCTGGGAAAAAGCGATCGTAGGGACTTTTAGTTGCTTGGAAGATCAAACCTTGACCTTACTCTTTTAGCTTAGTGAGGAAAAGAGCGATCGCCCTCCTTCCGCGAGATCACCCAATAAGGTGATATTTAGAACTTAGCATCGAGAGGGTTCTGGGCGAACTACACCTTGCGTAAAACACATCCAACTAGAAACTTTATTACCCCCAATCGTTGTCGTTTCACTCATTCATTGCATCTTGGCTCCATTCTCACGATGGAAATCGGTTGAGCTAAATGCCTTCATCCGGTGAGTTCACCTGAAAGGGTGAGGAGGTTAAGACGCATGGGGGCGATCGCCTAGAGACAGAATTCCGTCTCTAAATACCCACAACGGGAGTAAAAGCATGACAATGTAAAAGTTAGGTTAAAAATTGTTTAATGTTCTCATGCCCATCTTCTGTTTAGCAGCTGCAAGTTTACTGGCTTGGTTTATCAGCGCTTTGGCGGGTGGCGGTAGCCCCTTAATCCTGATTCCAGTCGTCAACTTTTTCTTAGAAGCGCCCGCTGTGGCTCCAGTGATCACAATTGGCATGTTGCTGGGAAACACGCAGCGAGCTTTGTTGTTTTGGCAGCAGGTGGACTGGGAGATGACGTTCTGGTACTTACCCGGAGCGATCGCGGGGGCGGTGCTGGGAGCCTACACCTTCACCCAGATTCATGTGGAATGGGTGCAAATCCTGATCGGTTTGTTTCTACTAGCTACTGTGCTGAGCTACGGCCTGAGTAAACAGGAGCGCACATTCAACGTTCGGACTTGGCAATTCTTACCCGCTGGCTTTTTTCACGCTTTTATTTCGGGTCTAGTGGGGAGTAGTGGCCCCGTGATGAATCCGTTCTACCTCAACTACGGCTTGGTGAAAGAGCAAATGATTGCCACTAAGGCGGTGCATGTGATTGTGGTCCACATTGCCAAGCTATTCGTCTACGCAGCTTTTGGCGTGCTGAAACCAGAATATTTAGGCTACGGCTTATTAATTGGGTTGGCGGCGGCTCCTGCGACCTGGGCAGGGCAATATATTCTGCAAAAAATTAGCGATCGCCAATTCCGCCAGTTGGTCATGGCAAGTATGGCGATCGCGGGAGTGCTGATGTTGTGGGAGCAGCGCGATTTAATGCTGTTTTGGCAAGGAATCCACTAATCAGAGATTAATAGGAACCGCGATAGATTCGGTTGGCTTGCTCACGAGGTAGCCAACTATAAACCGAGAGGTCATCCTCAACAAAAGCAGGTTTGGGAGGAGCTGGCGGTGTGAGCTTGCTGTGAGGCGGCAGAAACTCTTGTTCTTCAGGGTCGTAAGCCAGAATTTCTCCAGTTTCGATGCTGTAGACCCAGCCGTGGAGGGTGAGATTGCCTTTGTGCAGCTTGGAGTGAATGACGGGATAGGTTTTCAGGTTCTCTAGCTGCGTAATCACGTTTTCGGCGATCGTCGCTTCTAGGAGTTCTTCTCCATCGCGATCGTTGTAATGCTCCCGAATCAGGCGACGGGTGGCTTCGGCATGTTTGAGCCATTCGTATACCAATGGCATTTCTTCTTCCAAACTGCTGAGCTTGAGCAACCCTTTCATCGCGCCACAGTGGGAGTGACCACAAACAATGACCTGCTCGATGCCCAAGGCATGAACCGCATATTCCACGGCTGCTCCTTCACCACCATTTGCAGCCCCAAAGGGCGGAATCAAGTTGCCTGCGTTGCGAATCACAAACAACTCACCGACCTGAGCTTGGGTGATTAAGTTGGGGTCTACGCGGGAATCGGAGCAAGTGATAAATAGCACTCTCGGCTTCTGACCGTGCGAGAGTTGCTCAAACAAATCTTGGTGTTGGCTGAAATATCCAGTCTGAAACTCCCGCAGACCTTTGATCAATTTCTTCATAGAGGCAGCTCGATTCCCATCATAGGTAATTAATTTTAGTTGGTTTCGGCTTCTATTCTGATTAATTTTGCTGATGAGAAGCTTTAGGGAATTAGAACATCTTTTCAACCAATCTTGGGTTGCTTCTGAACATGAGAGTAATTGAGAATCTTGCTATCCATTGTGACTAGAGGACACCCCCAAACCCTAGCGGTAGCAACAATAATCTGATCATCAGGATCGCGGTGAAAATCCCCAGGTAATTGAGTAGACTCCACACAAATCTTTGGAGTTAGCTCTAAAAGTTGCATACCAGGATAGGCTAACGCTTGAGCGAACCGCTCATCTATAGGACAGGGTAGGTTCAGTCGTCCTCGCTCAACTAACTTTGCAACTTCCCAACAGGAAATGGCACTGATGCCCAAACCCTGAGATTCTTGTTCCTGAATGTACTGCTGATACTCCTCAGGAAGTTGAGCATCTCTGTGAACCCACCAAATCCAGATATGAGTATCCAATACGATCATTGCATCGCTTCCCAGTCATCTTGAGCTATGGGGTCGAGTGGATTGATGTACTGAATACTTGTTCCTTGTAGCGGATACCTATTCTGCTCCATGTCTTGACGAGGTTGAGACAGAATGATCACTTCAACAGACTCTCCAGGATGGAATGGCAAATTCTCTAATGTCAAAGTTCCGTCTTGCTTGATCTTGGTTTCAATCCGGTGGGCCAGCATGGTTGCAATGTTTCCAGGAAGATTGTGGCCACATTATAGATATTCCAAAATTTTGCCTCGACATTAATATTTGGTGCGTAATCCTTAATGGCAAGCTCTGGTGACTCGTGCGTTACGGCTGCGCCTAACACACGCTACGGTTTTTGGTTGGTTTCGTAGGGTGTGTGAGCCTTGGATCACGCACCAGATCTTTGAGGTGTATGCGTCTTTGGTTGGCTGAAGTCGAGAATATTTAGTACAATTGAACTATAAATGGATGCTTTTGAAGTGGGTGAAAAAGGCTATTTTGTGGCGATCGCACTTACTGATCTCTCCCAAAATTGCTGCAACTGTTGCCAAACTTGCTCTACCAAATCAGGGGCATCCGAAGCGAACCATGTAATTGTGGGATCGGCGTGAAACCAGGTGCGCTGACGCTTGGCAAACTGGCGGGTGTGCAAGACAGTTAAGTCTCGTGCCTCGGTCAGGGAGATTTCTCCGGTTAAATACTGCTTGATTTCTTGGTAGCCCAAAGTATTAAGCAGAGGCAGATCAGGACCATACTGATTACACAAAGTTGTCACCTCATCGACAAAGCCAGCGGCGATCATTTGATCAGTACGCTGCTCAATTCGACGAGTTAAGCGATCGCCCTCAGCATCTAGGCCAATCTGCAAAATCGGGTAGTTGGGTGGGTTTTCACCTTGTTGGGCTGATATCGGTCGGCCTGTGGTGTAAAACACTTCTAGCGCCCGCAACGTGCGAACTTGGTCATTGGCATGAATCCGTGCTGCCGAAGCAGGGTCAACCTGTTGCAAGAAGCTGTAGATCTGGTGCTGCCCCAAGGCTTGAAGTTGCGATCGCAATTCTGGTTGCGGCGGTACGCGAGGAATAATCAGCCCTTGTACCACAGAACGAATGTAGAGACCCGTGCCACCGACTAGGAAAGGATGAGGGGTAGAACAAGGATGAGGGATGAGGGATGAAGGATGAAAAGCGGATTGCGTTTTTGTCGAGACTGGGGAATCAGAATTGAATTGATCTTCGAGCTGATCAGGCTGAGATGAATGAAATTTATTCACCCCTCCTCCTTCCTCCTTCCTCCTTTTCCCTGCCCCTTGATGAAACTGGGAAATCAAACCTTGTGCCTGTTCTTGGTAGTCTGCCAGGGTTAGGGTTTCGGTGGGAGAGCAAATGTCTATTAAATAGTGGGGAATTTGTTGTTGCTCGGCTAAGGTAGGTTTGGCAGTGCCGATGTTGAAGTCTCGATATACCTGGCGTGAGTCAGCACTGAGAATGGCCGCAGCTTCCAGGCGTTGAGCTAGGGCGATCGCCAACCCTGACTTACCCGATGCTGTGGGGCCACAAATTACCACTAAACTGGGTACCTGTATCGTCTTTTGATCCATCCCTACCATAAAGCTCGCTGGAAACGCCTCTAAAATCGCTTATAAGCCTTTTGTGCTATAATTTTGATAGATTTTGGTGTCTTGAGGCTTGATCGAGCTTCAGACCTAATTATTGGAGCGCTTCATTCATGACAAGCAATTACGGTGCCGATCAGATTCAAGTCCTTGAGGGTCTTGAGCCAGTCCGTAAACGACCGGGTATGTATATCGGCAGTACGGGACCGCGAGGACTCCATCATTTAGTTTACGAGGTCGTTGATAATTCTGTTGATGAAGCGCTAGCAGGTTACTGTAAGCACATTCGCATTGATATTAATGCAGATGGTTCAGTCACCGTCGAAGACGATGGCCGAGGGATTCCGACCGACATTCATCCCCGCACTGGGAAATCAGCACTAGAGACGGTAATGACCGTGCTGCACGCCGGGGGTAAGTTTGGCGGTGGCGGCTACAAGGTTTCCGGTGGCTTGCACGGGGTAGGAATTTCGGTTGTCAATGCCTTGTCAGAGTGGGTAGAAGTTGCAGTTCGGCGAGATAAAAAGGTTCACACCCAACGCTTCGAGCGCGGCGTGGCGGTAACAGAACTGATTGCTAAATCCACCTCCGAAAATCGTACCGGAACCACCGTTACCTTTAGGCCAGATGAGCTGATCTTCACGACTGGCATTGAGTTTGACTACACAACGCTCTCCAGCCGCTTGCGGGAACTCGCTTACCTAAATGCGGGCGTGAAAATTACATTCACGGACTATCGCTTAGAACTAGTCAAAGGCGACGAACCTCGGTCTGAGACCTACTTCTATGAAGGTGGCATCCGTGAGTATGTCAGCTACATGAACCGGGATAAGCAGCCGCTCCATGATGAGATCATCTACGTGCAGGGCGAGCGCAACAATGTGCAGGTAGAAGTCTCTCTGCAATGGTGTACCGATGCCTATACCGATAACCTGCTAGGCTTTGCCAACAACATCCGCACGATTGATGGCGGAACTCACCTAGAAGGTCTCAAGGCAGTCCTGACCCGAACTCTGAATAACCTGGCTCGCAAGCGCAATAAGTTGAAGGAGAATGACCCCAACTTAGCAGGTGAGAACATCCGCGAAGGCTTGACAGCGGTGATCTCCGTTAAAGTGCCAGATCCGGAGTTTGAAGGCCAAACCAAGACCAAGTTGGGCAATACCGAGGTGCGCGGCATTGTCGATTCTCTGGTCGGAGAAGTGCTGACCGAGTATCTAGAGTTCCGCCCTGGTGTGACTGACAGCATTCTAGAGAAGGCAATCCAAGCGTTCAATGCGGCAGAAGCAGCTCGGCGAGCTAGGGAACTGGTACGGCGGAAGTCAGTACTAGAATCTTCGACGCTACCTGGTAAGCTGGCGGATTGCAGTTCTCGCGATCCTGGCGAATCTGAGATCTTTATTGTAGAAGGGGACTCCGCAGGTGGTTCGGCTAAGCAAGGCCGCGATCGCCGTTTCCAAGCGATTCTGCCGTTGCGAGGCAAAATCCTCAACATCGAAAAAACTGATGACGCCAAGATCTACAAAAACACTGAGATCCAAGCACTGATCACGGCGCTGGGATTGGGGATTAAAGGTGAAGAGTTTGACTCCTCCCAACTGCGCTACCACCGTATAGTCATTATGACTGACGCTGATGTGGATGGAGCGCACATCCGTACCCTGTTGCTCACGTTCTTCTACCGTTATCAGCGATCGCTAGTCGATCAGGGATATATCTACATCGCTTGCCCTCCCCTTTATAAGGTAGAACGGGGCCGCAGTCACTACTACTGCTATAGCGATCGCGAACTCACCAACTTGATTCAGCATGAGTTCCCTGCGAATGCGAATTACACCATTCAGCGGTTTAAGGGTTTGGGTGAAATGATGCCTGACCAGCTCTGGGAAACCACCATGAACCCCGAAACTCGCACACTGAAGCGGGTAGAAATTGAGGATGCGGCGGAAGCGGATCGAATCTTCACGATTCTGATGGGCGATCGCGTGGCTCCTCGACGAGAGTTTATCGAGACGTTCGGACCAAAACTGAACCTGACTGATCTGGATATCTAAATCCTGTGGGTTCGCGGAATTCAGTAGAATTTGTCGCGAACTCAGTGAAACTTCTGCAAGATGCGGCTAAGTTGTGGAGCTTAGCTGCATTTTATGTTTTTACAAACCAGCTCTAATATTCGAGTACAAGCTCCAGTTATTAGATTGGGACTTTGTTATGACAACACTTAAATAGCTTTTCACCTTTTAAGCCGCCGCATATGGGGGCATCTTAAGAACGATAGAAGCACTGCAACTAGTCGTAGGCCATATGCCTATCCAACCTGACTCATCTCAGAATAGAAATTGCCCGTCCACCCATCGTGTCCTTTCTGGCGGGGGTGAAATGGGTGCCCTGATGCGGACGATTGACTGGGCTAAAACTCCTGTTGGCCCCGTTGAGAACTGGCCCCATAGTCTCAAGACTGCTGTTCGCATCTTGCTCGACTGTCGGCTACCTATGTACATTGCTTGGGGAGAAGAATTTACCCAGTTCTACAACGATGCCTATCGTCCCATTTTGGGCAATAAGCATCCAGCCGCAATGGGAATCAGTGCTCCAGAAACTTGGCCCGAAATTTGGAGCACGATTGGCCCCATGTGGGCAGAGGTATGGCAAGGTCAATCCTTTGGCTTTGATAATTTCAAGCTCACAATTGAGCGCTTTGGCTATCCTGAGGATTGTTATTTTGATTTCTCCTATAGCCCGATTCCCGATGACTCAGGAAATGTTGCGGGTGTCCTGGTTACCTTTTCAGAGACAACAGAAAAAGTCCTGTTGGAGCGACGGCTAAAGGCGGATGCAGACCGATTAACACGAATCTTTGAGCACGCACCCGTCGGCATTGCTGTATTGAACGGTCCAGAGCTGGTCTATGAATTTGTGAATGAACCCTACCTGGAATTAGTGGATAATCGGCCTGTTGTGGGTAAGCCACTGCGGGTTGCTTTACCTGAGCTTGCTGGGCAAGGCATTTATGAACTGCTGGAACAGGTTTATATCACGGGTCAGCCTTACATCGGTAGACCTCAGATACGCTTGAAGCGTGGACAGCCCCCAACCCTTCAAGAGTGCTTCTTTGAAGTGGTTTATCAGCCCCTTCCTGATGAGCGGGGAAAAACAGAGAGTATTGTCGTCATTGCCTTTGAAGTTACTGAAATCATCAACGCTCAGCGCGAAGCTGAATTAGCCAACCGAGCGAAGGATGAGTTCTTGGCGATGCTGGGTCATGAGCTCCGTAATCCCTTGGCCCCGATCCTCACTGCCTTGAATCTGATGCAACTGCGTGGAGTGTCAGAAGTAGAGCGAGAACGAACCATTATTGAGCGTCAAGCGCGTCATCTGGTGGCTCTAGTGGATGATCTCCTAGATGTCTCGCGCCTCGCAAGAAGCAAACTCACGCTCAAAAAGAAGCGTTTTGAATTAGCCGAGGCCATTACAGAAGCGGTTGAACAATGCAGCCCTTTGCTGAAACAACAGCAGCACCAACTCGATCTGCAAGTGCCCAGTACAGGTTTAGTTGTAGAGGCCGATCCTAGACGGCTAGCACAGGTCATTGCAAACTTGCTCAATAATGCTGCTAAGTACACCGAGCTGGGTGGAAAAGTAGCTATCCGAGCAGAGCGCTTAGCGGATGAAGTGTTACTGCGTGTAAGCGATACGGGCAGCGGCATTGACCCAGAACTCCTACCGCGAGTCTTCGATTCGTTTTACCAAGAGCAGCAATCTGTGGATCGCTCTCAGGGCGGCTTGGGTCTGGGATTAGCAATTGTTAAAAACCTTGTGGAGTTACATGGAGGACGGGTATCGGCGGCGAGTGCGGGTCGAGACCAAGGCAGTGAGTTCTCGGTATGGCTACCCCTAGCATCTGAACCTGAAGCTGAAGAAATACCGGAAGCACTCCCGAATCCTTCTCAATTACGCCAGTTTCGCATCCTCATCGTTGATGACAACTATGATGGAGCTGAGGTTCTGGCGACCTCACTGAGTATATCGGGTCATATTGTCCAGGTTGCTCATGACGGATTGGAAGGGTTGGAAGCAGCGCAGTCTTTTCTTCCGGACGTTGCCATTCTTGATATTGGGCTGCCTCGACTGGATGGCTATGAACTCGCCCGCCAAATTCGGCAGTTACCAGAGTTGCGACAGATACGCCTCCTGGCCCTGAGTGGGTACGGCCAGCCAGAGGATCGTAAGCGCTCTCAACGGGCAGGCTTCGATGTGCATTTGGTCAAACCAGTTGATCTCGTGGAATTGGAAGCTGCTTTGTTTGAGGGCGATCGCAGCGACTTAAGGTAGAGGCATCGCTTGGGAAGTCGGCATACTGTTGGACTATCAATTTCTCACCGCAGTCCAGCGGCTTTCAACTATGGACTTTAAATATCGATGGAAAAATGGGGCACCGCCGAACCGGGACCAGGCAGCGCAGAGTAGTCATTTGCTGGATGAAAGCCAGTTTAGTAACGCACAAGATCAGCAGATTGCCGAAGAAATGGCACGAAAGCAGTTAGATGTGCCACTTCGTACTCCCGATGAAGAAGGTGCAGTCTTGCCGCAAGTCGCTGCTGATGATGCAGAAGATATTTAATGTAGCAGTTCGTTTCGTGAATTTTGCTCAGCGTTACTCTTCTGGCAGAGGGGAAGACGTAGCTTGTCACTTAGTCCTGATCTTGAGTTAGAGCAGGTTACTAAACTATTGACGGACGAAGGAGGCAGCTTAAATGATTTAAGTTGTAGAAGAACCTAAAGGTTCCAAGCTATTGATGTTCATCTTACTGTCGCTTCTACTAACTTAAATCATAGTAGAAGCGATTTTCTCGTTAGCTATCTGAGCTGTTCAAATTGATGAGGATGCTTTTAGTAGATACGCAAAAAGCCCCTGATTTGACAGAGGCTTTTTGTTTTAATTGTTATCTAAAGAAGTCAAGCCTTTATGGTTTTGGTGTTTAGTAAACGCCGCTACGACGGGTTGCAGCATAGTAGATGAACAGAGCAACAATTGCACCTAAAACGGAGACAATGATACCACCAATGCTAAGACCCGCTGCACCTAATGCTAATGTGCCTGTGGTGAGAAAGGTGTAGAGGGTTCCACCTAGAAAAGCGCCCACAATACCGAGCAACATGGTACCGAGAATACCGCCACCTTGGCGCCCAGGATAGATGGCTTTTGCAATAGCACCCGCAATTAAACCTAAGACGATCCAAGCCAAAATATTCATTGTTATTTCCTCGCAATCAGTAAATTAAGTGTGTTTGAACAAGGCGTTAAAAAACGTTCTAAACTCTTCACAATGCGCGTTCTTAATGCTTATTAGATTAGCGAGTTAATTGGGGCTTGTGGCACTACCAGAAGGGGGAAACTGGTTCTTGCTTGGGTGATAGTCTTGAGTGATTTAGGCTCTGTCTATACGTAGAGTTAAGGGTGAGAAATGCATTGAGGGTTTAAGTTTCACCAGAGATCTGGCAAAAGATTGTGCGATCGCGGGGTCCATCGAGTTCAAAAAAGAGGATGGATTGGTAGGTGCCTAAGGCAAGTTTGCCATCGACGACGGGGATAATTTCGCTGGTGCTTAAGGTGATGGCCATGAGATGGGAGTGGGCGTTCATGGGTTCGTCGTCGGGAATGTTGGGGCGTAGGTGTAGGTCGTTGTGGAGGTAGCGATCGCTTTGGGGTGCTAGTTTTTGGAGGTATTTTTTGATGTCTTGTAGGAGTCGTTCTTCGTGTTCGTTGATGGCGAGGGCGGTGGTGGTGTGGCGAGAGAAGACTAATACTTGGCCGTTTTGAATGGGGGTGTTGGCTAGGGCGGCTTCGATGTGAGGGGTGATGTTGTGGATGTTGATGCCCGGGTTGGTTTTGATTTCAATGAGTTTGTGGATGATTGGCATTGGTTCTCTCGTTTTGGTTTAACTGTTTGGTGTGGAGGAATTGGGGGGCGACCCCCCAAACCCCCCGAATTCAGGGGACGGCTGCGTCCCCCGAACCCCCTCCAGAGGTGACGCTGGGTTGCTGAGTGTGGCTTTGTTTGTTGAGGGGTTTGGAGGGAGAGTAAGTTACGACAGGATGGTTTTTATACCTTTTACGAGTCGTTCAATTCCTTCGGTGGCGGTCTCTTTTTGTAAGGCTCCATAGCCGATGCGGAGATAACATCCTTTGGTCATGCCGAAGGTGTCTCCTGGGAGGACTGCGACTTGGTGTTCACGGATGAGGCGTTCGATGAGTGCCATTGCGGGCAGGTCGGTATGGACTTTGAGGAAGTAGTAGAAGGCTCCATCGGTGGGGGCGACGGTACAGAGACCATCTAAGTCTTTGAGGGCAGCGAGAAAGAGGTGGCGGACTTCGGCGATCGCCTGCAAATGTTCTTGGCAGTAGGAATATCCTGTTTGTAAGGCTCCGAGGGCGGCATATTGGGAGATCACAGGCGGGCAGATCAGGATGGTATCTTGGACTTTTTTAATGGCTATGGAGAGATGGGCAGGGATGACCATGTAGCCGATGCGCCAACTGGCAAAACCATAGGCTTTGGAGAGGCTAAAGAGGGAGATGGTGTGGCTGTCACTCCCTGAAAAGGAGCCAGGGGAGATATGGGGTATGTCGTTGTAGGTGAAGTATTCGTAGGCTTCGTCGCTGATGTGATAGATGCCGCGATCGCGACACAGTTGATTCACTGTTCGTAAAGCTGATTCTGGATAGACGACGCCTGTAGGATTGTTGGGAGAAATGGTGACGACGGCACGGGTGCGCTCTGTGATGGCTTGGGCGATCGCGTCTGGACGCAACTGGTAGTTCTCGTCGGTGGGCACAAACACAGGACGACAACCCGCGATCGTGATCGCCATATCGTGGTTGAAGTAGTAGGGCGTTTGCAGAATAATTTCATCACCCACGGAGGTAATGGCTAAGATGGCGTGCATAAAGGCCATGTTGCTGCCTGCGGTCACCACCACAGCGTTTTGCTCGTTGATCTCGATGCCATTGAAGCTCTGAAGCTTCGCCGCGATTGCCTCTAGTAAGGGTGGAATGCCTTCGTTGGCTTTGTACAGATGATTGGCGGGGTCAGCGAGAAACTGCGGAATCTGGGCGATCGCTTCTGGAGGTGGCCCATAGTAAACCACACCCTGACCTAAGGAGATCGTGCCTGGAGTTTGGCGAATCAGTTCCCCCACAATGGGAATGATGGGAGACTGCACGGCCTGCATACGAGAGAGCAAATTTTCCATGCGAATATGAGCAGAAATGATGCGATCGCTGGGTTCAATTGTCTCTTAAAGGAGCTGTCTTAATGCCGAATCTGCAAGAGAACGATGATGCAATGCGCGAAGTGCTCACCCACGCCAAAGTCATCGCTGTGGTGGGTCATTCGGATAAACGCGATCGCACCAGCTATCAAATCGCTCAGTTTCTCCGCCAAGTCGGTTATACCGTTTACCCCGTCAACCCCACCGTCAGAGAAATTGACGGCAAGCCTTGCTATCCTTCCTTGCAAGCAGTGCCAGAACCCATCGATATTGTCAACGTGTTTCGCCGTTCCGAGCACCTGCCCGCCATTGTCGAGGAAGCGATTAGCAAAGCTACAGCAACGCTGAACGCCAGCCATGCCAAAACCATTTGGACCCAACTAGGAGTCACAGATGACACAGCCGCCCAAACCGCCCTCAATGCTGGATTAAACATCGTCATGAACGCCTGCATCAAAATCGAATATCTGAGGTTAGGCATCCGATAAAATCCTCAACTATTGGGCAGGCACAAAAAATCCCGCAGGTTAAAGCTTGGGGCTATCGAAACCAAGCTTGCCTGCGCAGGCTAAAACCAATTTCTTTATCAGGAATTGAGAGCACGTATCCAGTCTTTGTCATTTAGCCGAAACTTCGGCTATTAAGGTCACTTTTGGAGGGAGTCTGAGGGACGCAACCGTCTCTCAGCGAGGGTCTGGGGGCAAGCGCCCCCAAGGGCTCGGTTCTCATAACAAAAGTGCCAACTATAACACCTCAAAGATCTCTCTTTCGGCACTAGCCACACCCCTTCCCCTCCCAGGACAATTCCTAACTGAGTCAGCTTTATCAATGCTTTTATTCATTCGCGATCGCACCGCTTCTCAAAGCCGTGCGCTACTTTTCTACGGTTTTTAGGGAGGACATCTAGCGTGAGACTTGGCGCTCAATATTTAGGAAATGGTCAGTGTGAATTTATTTTATGGGCACCCACCGCTACCACTGTCTCCTTGCAATTACTCTCTCCCAAGCAGCAACAAATAGCGATGGAGCAGCAAGAAGGTGGCTATTGGCGAGTCCTAGTCCCTAATGTGGAGCCAGGAACCCTTTATCAATATCAAGTCGATGACGGGGAACCTCGCCCCGATCCTGCGTCCAACCTACAACCCCAAGGCGTACATGGCCCCTCTCAGGTCGTCGCTCACCAATTTGGCTGGAGCGATCGCAACTGGGATAGCGTCCCCTTGGAAGCCATGATCATCTACGAATTGCATGTGGGCACCTTCACCCAGGAAGGCACCTTCGAAGCGGCGATTTCTAGATTGGCTGACCTTAAAGATTTGGGGATCAACGCGATCGAAATCATGCCAGTGGCGCAATTCCCTGGCGATCGCAACTGGGGTTACGATGGGGTTTATCCTTTTGCCGTCCAAGATTCCTACGGTGGCCCCGAAGGCTTGAAAAAACTGGTAGATGCTTGTCATCAGCAAGGGCTAGCGGTTGTGCTGGATGTGGTTTACAACCACTTTGGCCCGGAAGGCAACTACCTGAGCTGCTTTGGTCCCTACTTTACCAATACCTACCGCACGCCTTGGGGTAGCGCCATTAACTTCGATGACACCTACAGCCCCGGAGTCCGTAACTACTTCATCGAGAACGCCCTATATTGGCTGCGCGACTACCATATCGATGCTCTCCGCCTAGATGCGGTGCATGCTATCTATGACCTCGGTGCCAAGCACTTCCTGCAAGAACTCGGTGAGAATGTCGCTACCCTATCCGAGCAGGTGGGTCGCAAGCTGTATCTGATTGCCGAAAGCGACCTCAACGATCCCCGTGTGATTCGTCCGGTCGAGCAGGGAGGTCATGGTCTAGATGCTCAGTGGAGTGACGATTTCCACCATGCCCTTCATGCCCTAGTGAGCAGCGATCGCCAAGGCTATTACCAAGACTTCGGTGAATGTGAACAGCTCGCTAAAGCCTATCGCGACACCTTTGTTTACGACTGGAAGTATTCTCCCCATCGACACCGCTTTCATGGCAATGTCACC
>DATNPE010000330.1:0-8626 GCA_036703355.1 Allocoleopsis sp.
TGACGGGCTTGCAAGTCGCGATCGCTGCAAGTGACAACTAAGTCGGGGTAGTAGTAGACGCTGTTGCTAACCTGCACTTTGACATCAGCGACGGTCGCTACACAGCCCCGTTTTTGCAGGTGCGGTCGCAGAGCACTGTAAAGGTTGAGTGCCAATAGGTTATGGGCAATCGTACCGCCTGTCATGGCAATAATTGCCCCGTTGATGTACTCATGGCGAGTGTCTTGCTCAGTTTCCCAAGCCAGGTACTCTTCAGCAGTCAGGTGGGGTTGAGGTGAGGCAATCATAATGAGATTATCGCGTTGTTGCTCGATCTTGGTCTTTCGGATAAGCCATTCTTTTTGTCATTCAAGGGATGGAACAGGCAGGCAAAGCTATGAATCTGAAATCGCATTTTGTCACGATCGCGAAATACAATGCTTGGGCAAATGCCAGACTCTACAAAATGGCTCGTGAATTGCCCGACGAAGCCTATCGTAAAAACGTGGGCGCATATTTTGGTAGCTTGCAAGGAACCCTCAACCACATCCTTACTGCCGATCGCATTTGGATGCGCCGAATCACCGGAACTGGAGAACATCCAGATAAGTTAAACGCGATCGCCTTTGAGGACTTGCCTGCCCTCCAAGCCGCCAGAGAAGCCGAAGACGATCGCATCCTGAAATTTGTTGAAGGGTTAACAGAAGCAGACCTCGACCAAGAGCTGAGCTATCACACCCTCGACGGCAAACCTCAGCGCCAACCTCTAGGCGAAATTCTGGCGCACTTCTTTAATCACCAAACTCACCATCGGGGTCAAGCTCATACCATCCTTACGCTCCTCGGTGTTGCTGAACCTGCGCCCCTCGACCTGTTAATGATGTTTCGTGAGGCTAAAGGCTCGTAGAGCGATCGCTGCTATTTTGGCAGAGTCGGTACAATTAAGAGAGCGATTAATCCTAGGGCAAGCCATGCTAAGAACTGTTGAGGGCGTTTATCAAAACGGGCAGATTGAGCTTGCTGAGCTACCACAAAATGTCAGCGATCGCGTCCAGGTTCTCGTCACCTTCCTGGAGCCAGGTCAAGTTAATCCCGATAAATTGCGCCAATTAATTGACCAACTAGAGACGATCGCAGGCATCCAACAGGGACTTGAGGAACTTGATGCGGGTCAAACTCGGCCTGTAGAAGATTTCGCTCAAGAAATGCAGCAGAAGTATGGCATTTCAGGTTGAAATTACACCCATTGCTGAGGCGCAGATCGAGCAAGCTTACTGCTGGTATCGAGAACGGAATCCAGAATTTGCCGACCGCTGGTTCAGGGGCTTAATGAATGCGATCGCCACATTGCAAGAAAAACCGCAGCGTTGTCTCTTAGCTGTTGAAGCCTTGCTCTGCGGAGAGACAACAGGAGTATTTTGGATGAGCTGGGAAGAATAAACTCCACTTATGGCTGTTTAGAACGTGCCCATCGCCATTTATAGTGGAATTGCAGTCAATTCTTAAGCGATTGTGAAAGCAATTACTCTCCTCGGCTCCACTGGCTCGATTGGTACGCAAACGCTGGACATCGTAGCTCAATATCCCGACCAGTTTCGGATTGTTGGGTTAGCGGCTGGACGGAATGTCGAACTACTGGCACAACAGATTCGGCAATTCAAGCCAGAAATTGTGGCTATCTGTGACGAGGAGAAACTGCCAGAATTGCGAGAGGCGATCGCAGATCTCGACCCCCAACCGATTTTGCTGACTGGGGATGCAGGAATTGTAGAAGTGGCGCGCTATGGCGACTCAGAAGCCGTCGTCACCGGGATTGTTGGTTGTGCGGGTTTGTTACCGACGATCGCTGCGATCGAAGCAGGGAAAGATATTGCCCTTGCCAACAAAGAGACTTTGATTGCAGGTGGCCCAGTGGTGCTGCCGCTGGTAGAGAAACACGGCATCAAACTTTTACCTGCTGACTCCGAGCACTCCGCTATCTTCCAGTGCTTACAAGGAGTTCCTAAAGGTGGCTTGCGCCGAATTCTCTTGACTGCTTCCGGTGGCGCTTTCCGTGATTGGCCTGTCGAGAAACTGCCTCAGGTGACGGTCGCAGATGCGCTGAAGCATCCCAACTGGTCAATGGGCCGCAAGATTACCGTAGACTCGGCCACGTTGATGAACAAGGGCTTGGAAGTCATTGAAGCCCACTTCCTGTTTGGCATGGACTACGACGACATCGAGATCGTCATCCATCCCCAAAGCATTATTCACTCCTTAATTGAGCTGCAAGATACCTCGGTTTTGGCCCAACTCGGTTGGCCCGACATGCGCTTGCCGTTGCTCTACGCCCTCTCCTGGCCCGATCGCATCTACACCAACTGGGAACGCCTCGACTTAGTGAAAGCAGGTGACCTCACCTTCCGCGCCCCCGATCACCAGAAGTATCCCTGTATGCAGTTGGCCTATGCTGCGGGTCGTGCGGGTGGCTCCATGCCAGCAGTGCTCAATGCGGCGAATGAGCAAGCAGTGGCGCTGTTCCTCGACGAAAAGATTCGCTTCCTGGATCTTCCTCGCCTCATCGAAACTGCTTGCGATCGCTACCAAGCACAAAACTCCTCCACGCCAACTTTGGAAGACATTGTGGCGGCTGACCAATGGGCCAGACAAGCCGTCCTGCAAGCCACTGAGGAAATTAACCAAGGCGATTGCGTGATTTCTCTACGCTAACATCGGCTTATTTCTGCAAGGCTTCAATCAAGCCATCCAGCGTGATCCTACCCTGGGTCAGGCTTACTACTACCGAGGTAAAACTTATCTAAGTCGAGGCGATCGCGCCCAAGCTCTGCCAGACTTGCAACAGGCAGTTAAGTTGCTGACTCTGCCAGAACACCAGCCAGACCGCCAAGCTGCGATCGCCATGATTCAACAGTTACAGAAACCGTTAAAGTAGGAGCCACATTCCTACAGCTCAGCCACAATTGGAGGTGACATGATGGGAGGAGAACTGATCCTGCTCTTGGCAGCCCTAATTGTGGCGGTGCTGGTCTTTACGGCCTTGGTCAACTTGGTCAAAACCACAGTCAAAACAGCCATCTTGGTTGCTCTAGTGATTTTGGTACTGCAACTGTTCTTTGGCATTGGTTTCCAAGAGTTATGGAACCAAGTTCTCCAAATTTTTCAGGCGGTTTGGCAGTTTGTGTTTGGTCGCTAATCGCTGACCCTTAGCTGACACTCACCAATCGCGCCAAAGCATCCTTAACAGCGGGTGGGAGTCGGCGCATAATTTTGCCTTTTTCCCGATCCACAGCAACTAAGATCACTCGTGCAGTCAGGTACAATTCTGCACCGTCCGGAGATTGCACTTGGTAGTCCCAGTTAATTCGCACGCCATCGACATCAGCCATCCGAGCTTTGACGATCGCCGACATTCCTAAACGCAGAGATCGGTGATAGCGCGCTGAGAGATCCACCACAGGTAAGTCGCAGCCTAGGGCCACCAAATCCGCATATTCAATGCCGATCGCGCGTAGACACTCAATACGAGCTTCTTCCATCCAAGCCACATAAGTCCCATGCCAAACGATGCCAGCATAGTCGGTATGGTTGGGATGAACTCGCACCGGGTATTCAAACCAACTTCCTGAGGCAAACAACGGTGGGCTTTGAATGGCTCCCGAATTGTGAGGTTGAGGTTGTATTTGTTTACTTTCCGACACGTTGCGATCGCCTAAATAATCTAAGTTTTACATTAATTTCTAAACTAATTTTTACACTAATTATTCACATTATTTAAGCTTGCCTGAGCTTAATTAGATTTTCTAATTAAAACCATCGATTTTTTCTTCCTTCTAGGGCAGCAAAACTGAATTCAAATGCTACAAACCCTTTACTTCACTGTCTTTGACTTCATAATCTTGACACTTCTTAACGAGAGGCTGGAATCACAAATCTTTAAGAGGATAAAGTCAGTCACTATCAGTAGATATGATGATCCTGTAAGAAGTAGGCTGAAGTTTTTGAGCCATTCGATCGTTCAACGAATGAATGATCAAAAAGTGTTACTGATACTGACCTATTCAAGCATTAGCTTAGAAAACCAGACAATTTCGTTGGGCATGAGGCGAAACCATGATTGAGAGAATTCTGCTAGCTGACTCCGGAAATGGACACTCTGAAGAAATGCTGAAGGCTCTAATGGCCATTCCGTCCATGCAACGGGCATCTGTAACAGTTCTCCACGTAGTACAGCCCCAAATTACGGCTGAAGCAATGGCTGCCAAGCGCGAGCAGGGTCAGAAAATTCTAGAGATGGCTGTACAGTCCCTGCATCTCGATTCGGGTCATGTCACCATGCTTTTGCGTGAAGGCGACCCCAAGGATGAAGTATGCCGCGTCGCTGATGAGATGGACGCGGATCTCGTGATCATGGGTTCCCGTGGTCTCAAGCGCTTAGAAGCGATCTTAGAAGACTCTGTCAGCCAGTATGTGTTCCAGGCGACCTCTCGGCCCATGCTGTTTGTGAAGGACGATATCTACGTCAAGCAAATCAATCGAGTCATGGTAGCGATGGACGGCTCTGATTCGGCCAAAAAATCTCTTGACTTAGCGATCTTCTTATTGCGCGATGTCAAAGGCGGACAGCTACTCTTGGCGCATGTCAATCCTAAGCAGGAAAGATCAGGCGTAGCCATGCCCAATCCAGAGCAAGATCCTGTTTTGGCTCCTGCTGTGGCAGCGGCGAAAAAGTGGGGCATTGCTTATCGCTGCATTTCCACCAGTGGTAAGCCCGGTGAAGAGATTTGCCGCCTCGCCGAAGAAATGAGTGTTGACCTATTGATGCTTGGCTCTCCCGATCGCCGTCCCACGATTGGCAAAGGCTTGCCTGACCTTGATCGCCTACTGGGTGGTTCCCTATCTGACTACGTGCGAGTCTATGCCAACTGCCCTGTGCTGCTAGAGCGAACAGTCGGTTAATTTCAGTCAATTTTTAACTGAGTTGAGTCACATAACCTGGGCTAGAAGTAAGCATTGCTAACCTCTAGTTCAGGTTATTGCTTTGTGAAGCAAAATCTCAGGGCGCTTTCTACGGGGCTATCTTAGAGCAAAGCCTGATTTGAAGGGTGAAACGTGGCAGAGAAAATCAGAGCCGCTCGAAATCGTACCCTCACGCTGACGGAAGCAGAGCGATCGCACTACCAAGCGCAACTGTTGCAGCTCACTGGCCCAGTTTCCGCAGATACCCTGCTCAACCAAACCATTTGCCAAGACTTGTTCCAAGCGTTGGATTGGTTGCCAGAACAGTTTGTGGATTTATTAATCATTGACCCACCTTATAACCTGACCAAACAGTTCAATCAGCAATGGGTGAGGCAGCGATCGCTGGAAGACTACAGCGATTGGGTGGATAGCTGGTTATCTCGTCTGGTACGGGTGCTCAAGCCCACGGCCTCGGTTTATCTCTGTGGTGATTGGCAATCTTCGGTGGCTCTCTACGCGATCGCCTCCCGCTATCTCACCGTCCGCAACCGCATCACCTGGGAGCGCGAGAAAGGCCGAGGAGCCAAGGCCAACTGGAAAAACTGTGCCGAAGATATTTGGTTTTGTACGGTCTCTAAGGACTACTACTTCGATGCCGCAGCCGTCCAGCTCAAGCGCCAAGTGCGGGCTCCCTACACCGACAGCACCGGACAACCCAAAGATTGGCAAAACACCACCGAAGGTAACTTTCGCCTCACCGCTGCCTCTAATCTCTGGACCGATATGACTGTACCGTTTTGGTCCATGCCCGAAAACACCGATCATCCTACCCAGAAGCCCGAAAAACTGATTGCCAAAATGATCCTGGCTAGCTCCCCTGGCGGCGCTGTGGTGCTTGATCCCTTTCTCGGCTCTGGCACCACTTCTGTCGTTGCCAAAAAATTAGGGCGGCAGTTCGTCGGCATTGAGCTAGATGAGTACTATGCTTGCCTAGCGCTTAAGCGGCTCGTGCTGGCCGAGAGCGATCGCCACATTCAAGGCTACTGCGATCGCGTGTTTTGGGAGCGCAACAGTTTACCTCAGCAAAGAACGTTGCTCAGACGGAGATTTTCGTCTCAGCCGTAAATGGCCCTAGATGGCCGTAAATGGCCGTAAATGGGCGATCGCAAAACAAAAGCGCCACACTTCAAAAAGCAGGCGCTGATTTGTATCAATCTACCTCAGCCGACTCCAATGCAAAATAACGTCGCTTTGCGGTCAGTTGAAGAAAACGGCAAACACTCAACTCAGCGTTTCCCCTCTTTCAATCCAACCTGGAACCAGCCAAACGAACGGCGTGGCATCTTACTTATCTTGATCTGCTGATTGGCGGCTGGCAGTTTGAATATAGAGAATTAACAAAAACACAGCGGGAACCAAGACAAACAGAATACTTGCAACAAAGCCTAGATCATTAACTTCCATTACCCAGCCTCGATTTCATTTCAAAGTTACTAACAGGCCCAGCTCACTCAAGCAAACAAGTTGCCGCCACTGGCAATGCTGTCGTCAGAACTGGGCTTTGAAAGAGCCTCAGATGCCCTGTCTATCTTGTATCACAGATAGGTTGCCTGCTAACACCCACCCACTCAATCTCCCATTAAGGACTTTTGGGCTTCGTTTTTACGCTCACAGGCCCATTTACCAAGGCTTGGCAAGCCAACCGATAGTTGTCAGGCTTCTTCTTGAGTTTACGATTCTCAACTTCCGTCCGAGGCGAAAGATTATCTAACCCCTCAACCACCTCGACAATACAAGTCCCACATTGGCCATATCCGCCACAGTTCGTCATCTTGCCAATGAAGGTATAAATATCGATGCCGTTCTCGATCGCCTTAAACCTTAAATTGGCTCCATCTGCCGCGATCACTTCTTTTTCTTCTCTGACAAACTTGATATTTCCCATACCCGTTCCCCTCTTCGTCGCTCCGTTACATTCACCCGTTATCCCAATTGTGCTCTACTGTCTCAAGTTCAGTAGCTCTCTTCCAGAGGTGTATCCCACATTTGCGAGTGGCGCAGGCATTGCCGCAAAAATTTATCAGCTTAGTGATTGAAGGTTCAAGAAACGCAAATTTTTTCTCAGAATCAAAGCTCCCCATTTCTAAACTCACAACTCACCGGACGTTGGTTTGACCTCAAAGGCCCATCCTGCCAGCTCTTGGTCAAAAGCTATCCAGATGCCAGGATCATGAAGACTAGTAACCGCTTGCCAAGGACTATTGCAGAACCATCAACTTTGCTTGCATTAGGCTCTAACACTGGTTACACTTCTTTATACATTTCACTTTATAAGCGCATTGTCAAACTGCTTAAGCTGTCTTGTTTAGAGGCAATTTTGGTAGACAGTGCTAAACGGCAAAAGAGTTACAGCGGTTCTAGATCTGGTAGGTTTATCAGTATCCGGCACCTTAACAAAATGCTGAAAGAAGCGTTGAAGTAGGAATATCTAGAGGAGGAGCGTAGTCAATGGGACTACCCTGGTACCGAGTACACACAGTCGTTCTGAATGATCCAGGACGGCTGATTGCTGTACACCTAATGCACACTGCCCTTGTGGCAGGCTGGGCCGGTTCAATGGCGTTATATGAACTGGCTATTTTCGATCCTAGCGATGCTGTCCTGAACCCCATGTGGCGTCAGGGCATGTTCGTACTGCCATTTATGGCTCGTTTGGGCGTAACCCAATCTTGGGGTGGCTGGAGCATTACAGGTGAGGCCGCTACCAATCCTGGCATCTGGTCCTTCGAAGGCGTTGCAGCCGCTCACATTATTCTTTCTGGTCTGCTGTTCCTAGCTGCCTGCTGGCACTGGGTTTACTGGGATCTAGAGCTTTTCAGAGATCCTCGGACGGGCGAGCCTGCTCTCGACCTGCCCAAAATGTTTGGGATTCACTTGTTCTTGTCTGGTCTACTCTGCTTTGGCTTTGGTGCGTTCCACCTGTCAGGCTTGTTTGGACCTGGAATGTGGGTTTCCGACCCCTATGGCTTAACAGGTAGTGTTCAGCCTGTGGCACCAGAGTGGGGGCCTTCTGGGTTTAACCCCTTCAATCCTGGTGGTATTGTGGCTCACCACATTGCTGCTGGAACGGTTGGGATTATTGCTGGTTTATTCCACCTCAGTGTTCGTCCTCCAGAGCGTCTCTACAGAGCGCTGCGGATGGGTAACATCGAGACTGTGCTTTCTAGCAGTATTGCCGCTGTTTTCTTTGCTGCTTTCGTGGTGGCAGGTACGATGTGGTACGGCAACGCAGCTACCCCCATTGAACTGTTTGGCCCCACTCGCTATCAATGGGACCAAGGTTACTTCCAACAAGAAATTAGCCGTCGCGTTGAAGCTAGTGTTGCTGGCGGCAGCAGCCTAGAAGCAGCTTGGTCTGAAATCCCTGAGAAATTGGCGTTCTACGACTATGTGGGTAACAACCCCGCAAAAGGTGGTTTGTTCCGTACTGGTCCGATGAACAAGGGTGATGGGATTGCTCAAACCTGGCTAGGCCACCCTGTCTTCAAAGATTCTGAAGGTCGGGAACTGTTTGTTCGTCGTATCCCCAACTTCTTTGAGAACTTCCCCGTTGTCTTGACTGACAGCGAAGGCGTCGTTCGGGCAGATATTCCATTCCGTCGGGCTGAATCTAAGTACAGCTTTGAGC
>DATNPE010000331.1:0-4364 GCA_036703355.1 Allocoleopsis sp.
AGGTAAGAATTGAGTATCTTATGAAGAAACAGCAAAGCTAACTCTCAAATCTCCTAAAGGGATTAGATTCCTCACTTAAGTTCAGCTAATTAGCGGATTCTTAGCTTTTAAGGGCATATTAATTTTGAATAGTAAGCAACGACGGCAGCAGATTTTAGTTTGAACTGAGAGACAATCCACAAGTTCAGCGACCTCAAGATTATCAATTCCAGTCCTAAAACTCTGCAAAGTCTAGCTTCAAACATTCCTTTACTTACAGCATGGTTAAGTGCTGTTTACTGCAATGAAACAGGATTCTCTAGAGCGCCAGCCCGCTGCTTTTGAGGTTAGTGTTTACGAATGCGAAATCCATCTGAAATTTCGCCTAATTGAGGAAAAAGGGGCACTCAGCGATCGCGACCAGCTCCTAGAACAACTCATTGACGCTTTTACCTGTGGCACAGATGAGTACTTGGAGCCTTTGCAAGTTTTAGTGCAAGCTCAGGAAGTTTCTGAGATTACAGCTTCCCCAGAATTGCGTCGTCAGCTAATTCGGCTCCGTAACTCCAACGAGCTAGCTTAAGTTGCCACCCAGTTACTCATGCCATTCCAACTTGGAAATCCCTGCATCTGTCCTTACCTCAGTTTTATCCTTACGGCTCACTACACTTATTGTTTCTTGTTGCAGGCTCACTGGATGCTTGCTCTCGAATCACTCGCTTAGTGCTACATCTACCGTGCTTATATTCATGGATTATTGGTGGCATCCTCACTTAGCGCCGCAAAATTAAGCAAAATCTAAATCAGGTATTGACAGATCCAGGGAGATTGATTAAGTTAATAAAGGCGCGGCGATAAACCGAAACAAATCGGTAGCCAAGCTCAGACAGGCCCCCATCGTCTAGAGGCCTAGGACACCTCCCTTTCACGGAGGCGACGGGGATTCGAATTCCCCTGGGGGTATTAAATTGAAAACCGTTAGATGCTTTAAGTTTGCGTCTAACGGTTTTTTAGTGGCTCTTAAACGCTGTGAATGCTGAAGTGCGTTTCGAGCTAGTGACTCTTGCGTAATCTGTTCTTTCCAGTAAGCGATCGGGCACTCTGAAGGTTAGAGGCCATCGCTCGTCAGACTACAGTTTTAGGAATTGTACTTGTGCAACAGAAATGGGATCAATGTCGCTCAGAAGCGATCGCGTTTTATAAAAGTAGCAAGTTCCGTGAATCTTTAACCCTTTCTGAAGCCAATTTGCAGCTAGCAAAAGACTTACAAGACCAAGCCAGAGAAGCAGCTTCTCTCAGCGACTTAGGTTTAGTTTACTCTCGCCTGCATCAATTACAAAAAGCTTTGCAGTCTTTCAATCAGGCTAGATTAATCTTCCAAGTTTTAGAAGATCACCCTGGTGAAACAGCCGTTCTGAGCAACACTGCCTTGGTTTATGCCAAACTAGGGCAACCCAAACGGGCTCTGCTGCTTTACAACCAAATTTTAGCGATGCGGCGGCAGTTGGGCGATCGCGTCGGAGAAGCCACCACGCTCAACAATATGGGCTTTGCCTACAGTGCCTTTGGCGAGTCCCAAATGGCTCTAGAACATTTTCAGCAGGCACTCTTAATTCAGCGGGAATTGGGCGATCGCGCTGGGGAAGCAACTACCCTCAACAATATTGGCTCTATTTATAACGACCTGGGAGAGTTGGCTCAGGCATGGCTGCATTACCAGCAAGTGTTGTTGGTGCGGCAACAAGTGGGAGATATCTCTGGAACAGCAATTACCCTGAATAATTTGGCCTTAACCTATGCCAATTTAGGTCAAGCGAACCGAGCGTTGCTGTTCTATAACCAGATTTTGTTGCTGCAAGAGGAGTTGGGCGATCGCTTGGGTCAAGCGGTGACTCTATCGAATACGGGGGCAGCCTATCGGGCATTAGGTCAGTTAGAGCAAGCGTTGGGGTTTTACCAGCAAGCGCTGATCATTCGGGGCGAAGCAGGCGATCGCTTGGGCGAGATTAATACTTTGGCCAATATCGGCACGCTCTACGTCGAGTCAGGCAAAAAAAGCCGTGGTTTGGCGTTTTATGCCAAAGCCTGGACGTTAGCAGACCAATTAGGAAATCCAACTCTGACTGAATGGTTGCGAAGTTTAATTGAAGGCTTAGACATTGGGCAGTGAGCGGTCAGGCTTAGTCGGCGACATCCCCAATTCAGCTTTGCTATGGTTGGAGTAGAGGTTAAGGCTGAATCGATACCCTTTGATCGGATGATCGGAGGGGGAGCTAGTGAGCCTACTGCAACGACTAGGCGTTGATCACCGCGATCGCCTGTCCCAAATTAGTTGGCATAGCCTGTAAGCAATTGCAACGTTTGATTTCGCTACGTAAACTTCTATGCTGGTAAAGCGGTAGCGAAAGTGTGTGCTGCCCATCTCAATGCTTGGCTGCTGCCAGTTGCGACTGCCCTCTCAATGAGACTTGAGTGCTGACCGTATCCCCGCCAACTACCAGGCGTTAGGGGTTGAGTTACGCTCTCGATGATCTCTATTGATTTTGCCAATCCTCAAAATCTTGCTGATGCCTGGAGACTACTGCAATGCTTGAATCTTACCGTCAACACGTCGCTGAGCGGGCTGCCCTCGGGATTCCCCCTTTGCCCCTCACCCCCCAGCAAACCTCTGAGCTGTGCGAACTCCTCAAGCACCCCCCCGCCGGAGAAGAAGAGGTATTACTAGAGCTATTGCGCGAACGCGTTCCTCCCGGTGTGGATCAAGCAGCGTATGTCAAAGCGGGATTTTTGACAGCGATCGCCAAGGGAGAAGCCACCAGCCCTCTAATGACACCCGTAGAAGCGGTAAGGCTGTTGGGCACGATGATGGGCGGCTACAATGTGCAGTCCTTGATCGAGCTGTTGCAGGTGGACAATGCAGAACTGGCGACGGCGGCAACCGCAGCTTTGAGCAAAACCCTACTCGTCTTTGATGCCTTTCACGACATCCAAGAGCTAGCGGCAACCAACGCTTATGCGAAACAGGTGCTGGAGTCTTGGGCAAATGCCGAGTGGTTCACCAGCCGTCCCACGCTACCCGAAGCGATTCAAGTGACGGTGTTTAAGGTGCCTGGAGAAACCAACACCGATGACTTGTCTCCCGCAACTCATGCAGCCACCCGTCCTGACATCCCGCTCCATGCTTTGGCGATGTTAGAAACGCGGCAACCTGGATCGCTAGAAGCGATCACCCAGCTCAAGCAAAAAGGCTACCCCTTGGCTTATGTCGGGGACGTGGTGGGAACTGGTTCCTCCCGGAAGTCTGCGATCAACTCGGTGTTGTGGCACATTGGCCAAGATATTCCGTTTGTGCCCAACAAGCGCAGTGGTGGCTTTGTTCTAGGAAGTGCGATCGCACCCATCTTCTTCAATACGGCTGAAGACTCTGGTGCTCTGCCGATCCAGTGCGATGTCACCCAGATGGAAACGGGCATGGTGATCACGATTCATCCTTATAAAGGAGAGATCACCAATGAAGCAGGCGAAGTCATTTCTACCTTCACGTTGCAACCCGACACGATTTTGGATGAAGTCCGCGCAGGAGGCCGAATTCCACTAATTATTGGGCGATCGCTCACCGACAAGACCCGCACTGCTCTAGGACTCGAACCCAGCACTGTTTTTGTGCGGCCCAATGCCCCAGTGGATACAGGCAAAGGCTATACCTTGGCCCAGAAGATGGTTGGTAAGGCTTGCGGTCTGCCTGGTGTGCGCCCCGGTACCTCCTGCGAACCGCTGATGACCAGCGTTGGCTCGCAAGACACCACTGGTCCTATGACTCGCGATGAGCTGAAAGAATTGGCTTGTCTCGGTTTCAGCGCCGACTTGGTGATGCAGAGCTTCTGCCATACTGCCGCCTATCCCAAACCTGCCGACATCAAAACTCACCACGAATTGCCCGACTTTATTTCTTCTCGTGGTGGCGTAGCGTTGCGTCCCGGTGATGGCATCATTCACTCCTGGCTGAACCGGATGCTGCTGCCTGACACTGTGGGTACTGGTGGCGACTCCCATACTCGCTTCCCTCTCGGAATTTCCTTCCCCGCGGGTTCTGGTTTAGTGGCCTTTGCTGCCGCTTTGGGCGTAATGCCACTGGATATGCCTGAGTCCGTGTTGGTGCGCTTCAAGGGTGAACTGCAACCAGGTGTAACCCTGCGCGACTTGGTGAATGCGATTCCTTACGTGGCGATCCAGCAAGGGTTGCTCACCGTCGCCAAGGAGAACAAGAAGAACATCTTCTCCGGACGAATCATGGAAATCGAGGGGTTGCCTGATCTGAAAGTTGAGCAAGCCTTTGAACTCACGGATGCAACTGCGGAGCGCTCTTGCGCCGGATGCACGATCAA
>DATNPE010000332.1:0-4775 GCA_036703355.1 Allocoleopsis sp.
AGTTGGCGTAGGCTTCGGGGGGACGAGAACCGGGTAATAAGGTGATGGTGAGGGGTGAGTTCTCTTGGCTGCGGCTGGCGATCGCGGTAGCACTGGGTTCGAGGCCATCCATCATCGGGTTGCCGAGGTCGAAGGCGGGAATTGACCAACGTTTTAACCCAGTGGTGGTTAGGCTGTCTCTGGGGAAAACAGCCTGGCACTTCGGGCGGCTCATCAGCCAACGTTCCCAAGGTAAGTAAACCGAGCCTGACCAGGCTTCCATTTTCTCGAACCAGGAGTTTCGGGGTAGCGGTCCCACTTCATCACGCAGGTAATATTCTGACTTGGCTGTGCCCACAAAGGCGTAAGGAGCGCCACTCAGCCAAGCGAACAATAGCGGCACAATATCGCCCACGGCTAGAATCGTTCCGCCTTCTTTCGCCCAAGCTTTGACGATTTTGATTTGAGTCAGCGTTAGTTGCAGCAGTCCGCCTTTGAGGTCGCGTGCCAATTGCCGACCATCCATATAGACGAAGCCACCAGAGGGCATGGATTTGACGGGGCCAACGATCGCAATATCGTGATTCAGGTAAGCTTGACCTTTGCCGACGAGAGGAAGGGCGGCAATTTCTGGCACTTGCGGCTGTTTCTGCAACTCCTGCAAAATCCGTACTGCGATCGCATCTTCTCCGTGACCATTACTCAGGCAAAGTATCTTCATCTTGTTCAATTGGCAGGCGTAGCAGATTTTAGCAGGCAGGCGATTCCCTAGAAACGGCTGGCCCAAACTCACAACTTTTCTAGACTATCCTAGGGGCGGGCGACTACCGCCAATTGGCTGTAAGACGACTACCGAGATTTTGGTAAGCTAAGGAGTCTCTGGAGCCGCACTCAACCGTTATGGCAGGTTTAAGGTCTCGCATCCTCACTTGCATTCGTTATTGGTGCAAGGTGGCGAGGCAATGGATAGCCAAGATTGAATCCATGTCAGTAGATATCCTTTCCACACCGACTGAATTTTCCTCGCTGGAACAAGCGCTGAAGCATTTCTTTGGCTATGCAGCGTTTCGTCCGGGACAGCGCGAAATTGTGGAGGCTGCCTTAGAAAACCGCGATGCACTAATTGTGATGCCCACGGGTGGCGGCAAATCCCTTTGTTTTCAGTTGCCCGCTCTGCTCAAGCCTGGTTTAACGGTGGTGGTGTCACCGCTGATTGCCTTGATGCAAGACCAAGTGCAAGCTTTGCAAGATAACGGCATTGGCGCGACGTTTCTCAACAGTAGCTTGCATCCGATGGAGGCGCGATCGCGGGAGGTGGCGATTCTAGATGGCGAGATCAAGCTGCTCTATCTGGCTCCAGAGCGGTTGTTAAATGAGCGCTGCTTGCCGTTTTTAGACTATGTGCGATCGCGCATCGGCATCGCGGGGTTTGCCATTGACGAAGCTCACTGCGTCTCCGATTGGGGCCACGACTTTCGCCCAGAATATCGCCAGTTGCAGCAGTTGCGGCAGCGCTATCCGGAAGTGCCGATTATGGCTCTGACCGCCACGGCGACGGAGCGGGTACGGCAAGACATCATCGAACAGTTGTGGCTGCAAGACCCTTACGTCCATACCGCCAGCTTCAATCGGCCCAATCTTTATTACGAAGTGCGGCCTAAACCGGGGGCGAAGCAAGCCTACAAGGAATTACTGCAACAAGTTCAACAAACTGATGGGTCGGGGATCATCTACTGTCTCAGCCGCCGCAAAGTCGAAGAGTTGGCCTATAAATTGCAGCAAGACGGGGTGGAAGCGCTGCCCTATCATGCGGGGTTGAGCGACGAAGCCCGCGCCACGAACCAAACTCGGTTCATTCGGGATGATGTGCGGGTGATGGTCGCCACGATCGCCTTTGGCATGGGGATTAACAAACCAGATGTACGATTTGTGATTCACTACGACTTGCCGCGCAGCATCGAAAGTTATTACCAAGAATCGGGCCGTGCGGGGCGAGATGGCGAACCTGCCCACTGTACGCTGTTCTTTGGTGTGGGCGACATCAAAACGGTGGAGTATTTGATTGATCAAAAAACCGATCCGCAAGACCAGTTAATCGCGCGGCAACAGTTACGGCAGGTGGTGGGCTATGCCGAGGGTACTGTCTGTCGGCGCACGATTCAGTTGAGTTATTTTGGCGAAAGCTTTCCGGGCGACTGCGGCAACTGTGACCACTGCTTGCACCCGCAACCGATTGAAGATTGGACAATTGAAGCGCAAAAGTTTCTCTCTTGCGTGGCCCGCTGCCAAGAGCGTTTTGGCATGAACCATATTATTGATGTGTTGCGCGGCTCCAAGAATCAGAAGGTTTTGCACCATCAACACGACAAACTTTCTACCTATGGCATTGGCAAAGACAAAAGCGTGGATGCCTGGCGAATCTTGGGTCGAGCTTTGCTGCACCAAGGTTTAGTCGAAGAAACCAATGATGGCTACTCGGTGCTCAAGCTCAATGCTCAAAGTTGGGAGATCTTGAAGAAGCAGCGATCGCTCTTGATTGCTGTACCGCCCACCCCCACCTATGGAGATGAAACCGAGACAGATGGCTTAAGAGGCGATGTAGAAGCTTTATTTCAGCGGTTGCGATCGCTGCGGAAGCGGTTGGCCGATCAGCAAGCCGTGCCTCCCTATGTGGTGTTTAGTGACTCTAGCTTGAAACTGATGGCCCAACAGCAACCCCAAACTCTAACCGAGTTCGCCCGCATCTCTGGTGTCGGGAGCCGCAAACTAGAGCAATATGGCGAAACCTTCACCGCTGAAATTCGTTCCTATCGGCAGGAGCAAGGCTGAGTTTAGCGCTATCTCTCTCTTGGTGCTGATTAACCCGCTAATTTTCTGAAGCTAGTCTGATGACGACGTTTCGCTTCAGCCTAGAGTGCGTCTCATGAGAACTAATTCGATTCAAACCCCGTCAGTTAGCCAAAACCAAAAGAGCGATCGCAGATCAGTCATTGCGGCTGGAGTGCTGTTTGGTCTGGGATTTAGTGGTTTCTTTGATGGCGTGGTTTTGCACCAAATTTTGCAGTGGCATCACATGCTCACGAGTGCGGGCTATGCTGACACGACGGTCGCAGGATTGAAGCTGAACACCCTGGCAGACGGCCTCTTTCATGTCGTGGCTTATGCCTTTACCTTTAGCGGTCTGGTAGTTCTGTGGCGAGCATTGGAACAAGGCAATTTAGCTTGGTCGTCCAAAGTGTTTGGCGGCGCTTTGCTGATGGGCGCAGGCATCTTTGATGTGGTCGAGGGCATCATTGATCACCAGATTCTAGGAATTCATCACGTCAAGTCAGGTCCCAACGAATTCGCTTGGGATATGGGATTTCTGGCGCTGGGTGCAGGTTTAGCGATCGCGGGGTGGCTGTTATTGCGGACGGGTCAGCAAGCAGCCACCGACCCATAAAACCAGCTTTACTGCTGGGTGGCAGAACGTCCTTGGCGGGCCAATTTTACTAACACAAAGTAGCTCAGACAGGCGACATAAATCAGTAAGCCTACGACTCCCAGGAAGCCAAGAAAGCGAACACTGGTATTGGCGTGAAAATATTGCTTAAACAGCAGCGGTGGATCGAACCAAACTCGACAAAATCGGGTGTTGAGAGTAGCTTGAGAGATCGCACATTGCAGGAATGGCAGAGTCACCAAAGCTCCTAAGGCACTGTAAACACTCATGGCCCAGCGCCAAGCGGTAAATGTGAACTTCAATGGCGTGCGGGGTTGGTCTTCAATTTCCTCGTTGAGGTCTACCCAGAACCATAAAGCAATCGGAATCAGGATCCGTGCCATCAGTGCCGAGACAAAACTGAGGGGTACTGCCGCAATCATTAAATAGACCGTGATGGCTAGTAAGCTGGAAACTCGCCAGTAAATTGCTAGCAAATGCTGAATCGCTTCGTTTTTTTGCACGAAGGCCCAAATCAGCAACACTAAAGGAAAAATGACAGCGAAGAGGACAGCTAATCGATAGTCTGTCCAAACAAGCGGTTCAAACCAGAGTTTATCTTGCATAACTCATCTACGGCGGAGTTCACATGGGAAAGTAATGACCTCAGGTGAGGGAGGCCAAGATTTGCCCCTCCTATCTTAAGACCCTGTGGCAGTCTCTACCAGGCGCATCAACTGAATGCAACAAACTATAGTAATCCTCAGGATTTTGTGAGATGTAATGTGTCATCAAAGTTTGCAAGGCCAGCATTGGACACTATCACCTCAGGTGCGATCGCCGCTCTAGAATTGGGGCTGTTGTAGTTAGGAGTTTGCGATGAGTCAAATACCTGCAACACTTTCAACAAAAGGGCGATGCCAAGTCCAACAATTAGAACCCAAGAAATATCATTGCCTCGTTCTGCTTGAGAGAGGTCGCGGCTAAAGTTGCAAGATAAGCATTGAAAAACATCATTGCCGCGCTGGACGAGTCCTTTCTTGCCGCAATTGGGACATTCTGTAATTTGTGCCATAAGTGCCTCCCTGAAACCAGGGTGGTTCTCCTAAAACAGGTTAAAAAACGGTTAGGTCTGTAAAATCAGCAGTCCGTAAAGTCAGGGTTTATTAAAATTGCACCTACCTCCATTGCAGCAAAATTACAGGCAACGCCCCTGAGCCTTGCGAGAGAATTCCAGTCGTTCCAGCGGCGGATCCCCATACGTAATTGCAGAGGTTGTTATTGTCGTCGAGTGGGAGAGCGAGAAACCACCCAAAGGAGGCTGGCGCTTAAGAGGGTGAAGGCGATCGCTGCTCCTAGCCACTGGGCGGGATTG
>DATNPE010000333.1:0-6442 GCA_036703355.1 Allocoleopsis sp.
GGCACGGTGAGCTGAGTTGTTGCTTCTAAATCTCCCAACCCAGTTGGTGTAAAGTCCACCAGCCAACGGGGACCATCTAGCAGCGATCGCGTCTGGCGATCATTCACCCAGAATTTGACGTAAATGCGGTGAGGCAAATCAGGCATTCTGACCCGCACGGTTACGGGTTTACCAGAAACTAGTTCTCCGGTGGGTACTTCTAGCTGCGGATTCGGGATGGCTGCATCGGGATCGAGCAAAGCGGGCTGTGGTGCTTCTGGGGCAGCAACTACGGGCTGTGGTGCCGCTACGACTGGCTCATCCTCAACCACAATCTCGTGAGCTACCCACTCATCTTCCGGTGGTCTTGCAGTGGGGTGAACCACAATCTCGCTCGATTGCGAGGCGATCGCCCTTTCCGAGTCCAAATCAACGTCATTGGCCTCTGGCACATCAGGGGCAGTAGCTAGCTCAGGCGAATCTGCAATCTCTAAAGCATTCGGTGATTCAGTGTCGTCCTCTTTCAGCCACTCAGACCAGTTGGCATCTGAAGCCAGAGCGTTGAGCCGCGCCCAAAACCGCTCTTGGAAGTTTAACGGCTGAGCAGTGGCCTCAACAGGAGCCTCACTCACCTCTGGAGGTGCTACAGGTTCAGGCAACACATCTTCGGGTGATTCTACTGTCGCTGTTAATTCTGCTTCTGGGTCAGCCAAGCCCAAATCTCCCAAGTCAGAATCAAGGTTCAGGCGATCTAAGGCTGGCTCTGGCGGCAAATCCTCTACAACTGCCTCAGCAGTGGTTTCTGAAGCAATTTCTTCAGATTCTTCAGCTTCTGGGGTGTCTACTTGTTCTAGGGATGGCTCTGAAGCAGGATAAAACCCTTGAATCACAGGTAGAGCTGGCGTTTTTGAGGGCTCCGCATGAGTCGATGGTCGATAAATTTGGGGAGGCAGCGGTGACCCTGTGGAAGGTTGAATGTGGAAGGGCTGCCTATCTTGAGATGGCTCTCCCAAGTTTAAGAAAGAGAGATTTAGATAAGAGTGCTCTAGCTGTGACTCCTCATCATCGATAGTGGATTCAGCGAATTCAGGCTCCAGTTCCGGTTCTGGTTCCAGTTCAGATTCTGACTCTAGGTTCGGCAGAGGCAAATCCAACAATTGCTCTTCGCTTAAGTCTGTCGCGATCGCATCCAACAACTCGTCCAAATCTGCGGTCAGCGTAAATGCTTGAGTGGCAATCACTGTGTCAACTGTAGTGGCTGGGGAGGTAGAGGATTCTGTAGCGTCTGGCGCGATCGCTGGTCGATGGAATACAACCTCCCCCAGCAGCAATCTCGTTTTGCAAGTTAGGGGAATCTCCAGCGTACAGTTGAAGGTGTAGGGCAAAGGTTGGCTGCTAAACGGTTGGCGTACTTCAACCACCATTTGAGCACTTTGAGGATCGCGTAAGCAGATTTGCAATTCCCCCTCACCGGAGCGCCCTGATGTGGGCAGGCTGGCGATCGCTGTTATGGAGCTTACTGGCTCTTGCAGCTCGATCCGACCCGACAAGGTGAAAGGTCGTCCCCAAGAAGTCATGTAAGCCGATTGAGCTAGAACGATTTGGAGCGGTAAGTCTTCAATTGCAGGTGGCTCTGCAAGCGCATCAGGCGTTACTAAGAAATTTTCTTCTTCCGGGCTCACAGGTTCAGCGATCGCAGAGGTGTCAAGCGCTGGTTCACTCGCAGGTGCAACAGCCGCTGCCTCGTCAGGCAAAAGACTAGCGTCTGATTCTGAAATGCGCTCGGCAATGTACTGCAACTGTTCTACAGAGTAGTTCGCCGCTTCTAACGTCCGAGCTGTGCTATTCACATTTGATTCTGTAGTCAGCGCTTCTGGTGCGGTTGCTGCTACTGGCTGGGGCTGAGTTGGCTCTTGCTCTGGCTGGATATCTGAGGCTGTAGTAGCGACTGAATTTGATTGAGGTTCTGGGGAATCTGCCGTTGCTTCATCCTGCATTTCCCACTCCGAGTCCCAATCGGTTTCCGACTCAAACTCTTGCGGCAAGACTTGCAGACAGACGGTATGCTGCCAGCTCTGGCCTAAAAAATCTGACATCAGATCGCCCGCACAGCGAATTTCCCATAACCCTGGTTGCATCCGGGTGAAGGGAAAAACTACCATCAAGCCATCTTTATTGGTGCGGCCAAATCGCTTTTGGGCCCGCCGCTTGGGTGGCACTTCGTCCGCTACTTGGTGCGTTACCCGGATTTCAACACTTGTGTTAGCACGGCTAGAGCGAGCCACAACCCGATACCGTCCCTCCAAAATTTCCACATCCGGAGACTCTAGAGGTAGCCAGGAGCGATCGCCCTCTTTCTGTAGTAGAAATTCCCAGTATTCCATCTCAACCCTCGGCAAGGGGGGTGCCCACCGCACGTTACTTAAGCCAGTGAATAGTTTGGCGGCAAAAAAGACTGCTGATTTAGGTTAGCAGTCCTTGTTGGCAATAGGATTCCTTTAGAAGCAACCTAGAGGTTCCTAAAGCGCATCGTTGAACTTTGGTTTTAAGTCTATCCCACTCCCGATCATTCCGCTTGTTTCCACCAAATATTTCTACTCACTACTGAAGGATGCTAGGAAATTATCGCTCCACTGATTTCTCTTCGGAGTTGGGCTGAGGGAGCGTGGAGGGCAACTCACGCGTGGGTGGATAAGTTTGACCTGAAGAGAGGGAACGGGGATTGTCTCGGAGGCGATCGCTCTCATCGGTTTGGCGTTCTTCTGGCGATGGGAACGGTCGGTTGGTTTCTCCAGGCTCATCTAGCGAATCTGAGGTAGGGCGAGAATAGCTATTACTTTGTAAATCCAACGGTGAGCGGCTGGGAGGTGGCAAACGCCCTACAGAACGACGACTACTGCCCCCTGGAGGACTAGGAGTGCGGGAGAAGGTTCGCCAAGCCGCTTTTACACCTGCAAACACGCTGCGAGTGGTAACTTGGGCCTTTTGCACCTGCTTTCTGGCCCCATCAAAACCCTGGTCTACTTGTTTCACAACTTGACCCGCACTCTTGACGCCTTCGCTCATGTCGTCAGTCAGGTCGCTGATTTCCAACCCAGTGAGACGAATCGATTCTAAAGTGGGAGGTAACTCTCGTGAGAGGGTATCGAAGAGTTTTTCAGCGCTGCGAGCTGCTCTCGCCAATTCCTGAAGGGCTGGTATGGCTACAACCAACACTGCTGTGAGGCTCACGGCCACCAGCAGAATTGAGAGTCCTAGCCAGAAAATAGGGTCAATCACCGAATGCCTACTCTACAAGTTAGTGAATTTTATCGAACGCATCATGCAGGGGTGGATCAGTTTCTCGGTCTTCAGGCGCTGGCGATTCATTCAAGACCTGTTGTTCGCGCTGAGTCGCTTCAATGCCAGAGGCGATCGCTTCCTTCAGTCGTCCGAGGGTTTCATCCCAGCTTCGCAATGCAGATTCAGAGAGACGATCAGCTTGGAGCTGCACACTCGTTGATAAATCCTCTGCCAGTTCTGGTAGAGCATCCGCAGATTTCTTCAAAAGCTGCCGAGTCTCCCGTCCTGTGCGAGGAGCAATCAATAAACCAGTCACTGTCCCAATTGCAGCTCCTAACAGTAGACCTCCAATGAATGATCCGGAACGGTTGTTCGACATTGTCTGGTTTCTACCTTCAATAACTAGCTGATTAATTTCACTGGATTCTAATGCCACCTCTTGAGTTCTAAGGTGGAACCGCCCCGATTTTACTGGATTAGTTTCCTAGAAGCTGCATCATTTTTTGCAACCAGGCGTTTAACTCAGCGTTCTACGCTGATTACACATTAATCTATCGCACGGTTTTGCTATCCGCTTAAAAACGCTTTTTTTGGGTTCTAGGACGTTGCGATCGCCTCATTTGTTTGCGCCACACTCCTTGCCCTAAGCTGACTAGCCCCAAAATTTGTTGCACTTTTTGCAATTGCAATGCCAGGTTTTGATACTGTTGCCGTAATTGCCTGACCCCTTTCTGCCCTTGCAAAATTCCTGGTGGCGCACCATACAAAACGTTATGGGTGTTGCGCTCATAGTCTGTTAAAGCATTGGCAACTTGGGCCAGCGTGCGCCGTAATTGCCAAATCTGCCAAGCTGCATAGAGACAAAAAATACTAATCAGGAGATTGATTACTACTACAGTCGCCACCATCGCCAAACCTCCTACCCCGCGATGCCTCAATCCTGGCACAGTTCTGAGTCTTTTGTAGGGGTAGAAACAGTGTCAGTCAGCTAATAAGGAGGAAAGTTACCAAGGCAAGCACAGGCGAGATACCCGCTCCCCTGGGTCTCTACTGAGGTGAAGCGTCTGAGGGTTTGGCAGGACTAATCTCTATAACAACTTCAGCAGCATCAGACGGCGGGGCAGCAGGGTCAGAGGTGTCAGAGGAGACGAGAACTTCTGGGTCGGCGGTGAGGCGATCGCCTGCATTCGCTTTTGTGGTTTCCACCAACTCTTCTGTTTTGTGCTTAACTTGTTCACTCAAAGTCTGCGCCTGTTCCTTCAGGGTTTCCTTGAGGATTTGACTTTTTTCTTGAGCTTGCTCAGCTAAGGTTTGGGTTTTGTCTCTAAGTTGCTCACCCACAACCTGAGCTTGTTCTTTCGCCTGCCCGCCCAAGGTTTGCAGTTGTTCTTTAGCTTGGCTAGTAATAGCTTGAATCCCACCGAGCCAGGATTTTACATCTTGCTTCGTCTGTTCATAGTCCGACTGTAAAAAGTTACTAACTTTAGCAACTTTATGTTTAAGACCCTCTGTATAAACAGAAATCTCCTGAGCTGCATTATTCGAGATCATCACCCGCTTGCTGCCCAGGCCTAAAATCATACTAGGCTGCAACAAATAGCTGCCATCCGTTAGACTACTCCAACCCCGCGACACAAACAGATACTGAGTAATTTCTCCGGTGGCAGGATCAAATAAATAATCGGTGAGCTTGCCAATTTTATTGCCAGCGTCACTCCAAACCTCACGACCAATCAAGGAATCAATCGGTTTAATTTCCTCAGGATTGACGCTGGTGTGACTAGAATTCACGACGATGCTATCTGCGCCAAATGCCTCAATTTGCATCAGGGTAAACATTTGTTTCTTACCCTTCAAGAACCCCGTGGTACAGATAATGCCCATAACTCGATGTAACTCAGGCACCATCCAAATCTGCTCGACTCGACCCAATTCTTCGGCTGTATCTCGATCGAGTACCAAACGGTTAAGAAGCTCGCCTTGTCGGGCGATCGCTTGTGGAGAAGCCATAAAGACCTCAAAAATAGATGCGCTTTCCCAGCAGTATAGCCTTTGAATTTAGAAACATTTAAGAATCATTGCCAATCCGCAGCAGGCACAGGATTGACCATCAATTTATCACTTGGAAAAGTCCTCAGCGATCAACCACTCTCTACCAAGAAGAAAAACTGCCCCTAAAATCGACTTGCACGCCTTGTAGCTCTTTAGGTAGTGCTTAAAAGATTGCGGATAGGTGCATAGTTATTATGGTTCAATCGGCTCCTGGCTCGATCCTGTATGTCAGTCCTGCGGTGGGTAATGACGCTGCCAACGGTAGTCAAGCAACTCCCTTCAAAACATTAACCCGATCTTTGCAACAAGTCCGAGCTGGAACCACGATTCAGTTAGCAGCAGGCACCTACAATGCTGCTGGTGGAGAAGTGTTTCCCCTCGTGATTCCCGCTGGCGTAACCGTAGTCGGTAACGAAAGTAATAAAGGGAGTGGGGTTCTCATTGAAGGCAGCGGCGAATACATCAGCCCTACTTTTGCGCGACAAAATATCACCTTACGTCTGGAGAATACAGCTCAACTGCGAGGGGTTACTGTCACCAACCGGGCTCAGCGCGGCACTGCTGTCTGGGTAGAGTCTACGACTCCGACCGTTGCCAACAATACCTTTACCAATTGTGCTCGTGAAGGAGTTTTTGCCACTGGAACCGCCAATCCGGTGATTATAGACAATGTATTTTTTCAAAATGCTGCTAGTGGTCTCTCGATCGTCCGGAATGCGAAAGGTGAGATCCGTCGTAATGTCTGTCAGAAAACAGGTTTTGGTATTGCGATTGGCGACAATGCAGCCCCTCTCATAGCGGATAACAGAATTATTGAAAATCGTTCTGGAGTCGTTCTATCGGGTCAGGCAAATCCTGTCCTTCGCAGTAATGTAGTCGAGAAAAATACCAGTGATGGTTTGGTCATTACCAATACCTCTTTACCCGATTTAGGTAAAAGCCAAGACCCCGGTGGCAACATTTTTAGAGACAACGGAGCCTTTGACCTCAACAATGCCACCAAGACCACACTCATTTCTGTCGGCAACCAATTAAATCCAACTCGCGTTCAAGGTTTAATCAACTTTGTTGCTAGTGAGGTTCCGACACCTACACCCACCCCTACCCCAACTCCAACTCCCACCCCTAC
>DATNPE010000334.1:0-3523 GCA_036703355.1 Allocoleopsis sp.
TTGATCGTGATATACCAATGAATTGGAGGCAAATGATAGTGATCGGCTAAACGACGGTTGATGTGGGTTACTGCCACCCGCACATATTCCACAAAATAATCGACTGTGGCTTCTTCCAGCCAAGCATCGATGCCTAACCAGGCAGGATGGGTAAAGTGATGTAAGGTGACAATTGGCTCTAAACCGTAGCGCCGACAAGCTGCAATCCGATCGGCGTAGGCATCGAGAGCGCTGTAGTCAAACGCTGGCGGAGAACTGGAGTGGCGATCGCTAGAGGGTTGAATCCGAGCCCATTCTAACCCCATCCGAAAAGAGTTCAGCCCAATGTTTTGGCAACGCTGGAAATCTTCTTCATACCGAGTCCAAAATTCTGTGGCCCCTCCAGTCGGCATGACGCTTCCCCTGGTCTCACTCCAGCACCAATTGTTCTGGGGTTGTCCGGGACCGTTATATCCTCCTTCACTTTGATAACCAGAGGTAGCAACTCCCCACAAGAAGGATTCAGGTGGCATCGTTGAGTGGTTCTGCATAGGCTTCTAGATTCGAATCTTGAGGATCAGCGTGAGATTGCCAATGACTGAGGACGTATTCAGCAATATTGAGAGCAGCTCCAGGCTGGCCAATTTCCAAAGCTGCTTGCCGCATTTCTGCGAGTCGTTCGGGATGTTGCAGGAGATATTGCACGGCGGGTGTCACCATTTCTAGCAGTCGTAGTTGCACCCCTGCACCTGCCGCTGCGATCACATCTGCATTTTGTTCCTCTTGGCCAGGAATGGGATCGACAATGACCATCGGTGTGCCTCGCGCCAAGATCTCGCTGGTGATCAGCCCACCTGCTTTGGTAATGGTTAAGTCACTGGCCACGATCAAATCATCTACATAATTAATCATGCCCAACTTTCGCAGTTGAGTCGTATCGTTGTCTTCTAAATCTGCGACTGCTTCTAATAAATCGCCATTACGGCCAGCCACCAAGACCACCATGCTTGCCCCAGAGTACTCCACGAGACTTGAGATCATTGTCCGGACTCGCCTGGGATTTAGGCCACCCCCAAAAAGTGTAATGATCGAACCGTCGAGAGGTAGATCGTGCTGCGATCGCACCGCGACTTTGGTCTTAGGCTTCATGCTCTCCAGATGAATTGGAATCCCGGTGACATGGAGCAGTTTGGGGTCAACACCCCGTTGGATCAAAAAATTGGCGCTCAAATCATTCGGGAGGAAGTAGCCATTGACGCCATAGTTGATCCAGGTGCTATGGGCGATCGTGTCTGTCACCACGACATATTGGGGCTTAGATACTTCATCCTCCTGGTCTAATAGCTGCAACAAGCGACTGGGAATTTGCTGGACACAAACCACCACATCCGGGTCGGCTTTTTTGATAAAGTGCCCTAGCTTGCGGAAGAAAGGACGCTCTAATCTGGCCCAGGTGAGGTTGCTGTCAATGGCGCGTTCTAGATCATCCACGTCGCTGCCTTCGTAAAAAGCTTTGTAGAGCAACGGCACTTTTTCGCTGAGTTGCTCATAAATCTGGGTGATGGCGTTGCGGTAGACAGAGCTGGCATAGGTGAGCGCATCCTCACTCAGCACTTCGACATCAGGAAAGCGAGAAAATGCTTCCTTTAGTGCCTTGGCAGCGCTGACATGGCCTGATCCTAAAGAAGAGTACAAAATTAAAATTCGGGTCATGGGGACTTCATTAAAGAGGGTTGCTTGATGCGTCCATCGTGAAACATCACCAGTTAAACATCATCGTTAGCCAATTGACAGCGTCCTGGAGTTTGGCATTCTAGTCGTTGTTGCCGTGCTGTGGCGATCGCTGCTAAATTGGGTCGGCCTGTGAGGGCTAGCCGCCAATCTGCCCACAGGTCGTATAAGCGATCGACAATCGGTCCGATGACAGGCCATTGGGTTGCCGCGTAGACCCAGCCCATGCCCAGAATTTCGTAAACTCGACGAAACACTTCCACGTTCTTGATGACGGTGCCGTCTGCGAGCACGGCATGAATCCGCCCCATCGCAGTCTCAAAATCCACTCCGCCATTGGCTTGGGGGTCGTAGTCGTCTTGGGCAATATCCACAAAGGCGACTAAGCCTCGACCTGCATCACGTTTGGTCAAGAAATTCACTTCACGCAAACACAAGGGGCACTCACCGTCATATAGCAGTTTGATTTTCCAGCTAGGGGAATTTGTTGGCGTTGGAGGTGCAGGGGCGATCGCGTCTGGTTCTTGATTTTCTAGTTTTTGGGGTTGTAACAAGCTCATAACTGACTCATAACTTAAATGACAACAGCTAAAGAATTGTATTTCTCTCAGGATAGCGACAGCGCATGTTTCTATACTGAAGCGATTCCCATCGTTTCTAAATGAACGAGGAGGCTCCAAAATGGTTCACACTTTCGAGGTCTGGGTTGATATCAAAGAGTGTGCTGAGCAGCTGGGCAATACCTTTCGCAATGGCACGACCCGATACGAAATCGATGCCGAATCCATGCAGAAAGCCACTGGTATAGCTTGCGATCAAGCGAGAGCTGACTTTCCCCGAGGCACCGAGTACGACGCTAGAGTGACCAGGCTGCTGAAGTAAAGCAAATATCGCGCTATCTTCAATGGGTTGTGGGAGGTGCGGTCCTTAAAGGGCATTACTCTCACAACCCATTAATTTGATGATAATTTGATGAATCATTGAGGCTTAATCGGAATGCCTGGTTTAATTCCCTTAAACCGCTCTTGAGCCGATCGGAAGGCTTCTTGCATCACCGCTTGAATCTTTTGGGGATCAGGTTTTTTGCCACCCATCAAGTCACCAAAATAAACACAGGCTCCTTCACCTAAGGCCCAGGTATAAGCAGCGGCCCAAGAAGCAGCAATTACACTGCCAAAGCCAGGAATAAACTTAACCAGTTCTCGTCCGATCGCTTGCGCCACAAATCCACCTGCGATCGCGCTGACCACACCGCCAGCCTGAGACGGTGTCAGCGTTTGACCATAGAGTTTTCCCAACAGACCGACGAGGGAGACCTGTAAAGCCGTGAGGACAGGCATGGTGGTAAAGGGCAGGGGCACAGCCGCAAGAGTCGCCGCCATGATTGAGAAGGCTAACAAATAGCGACGGCTGACATCGCGGTAAAGATTACCGATTTTCTCTCCAGCTCCTTGCTCTAAAAGTTGATGGATGGCTTGAGCTTCGGCTTCTGGTAATAGCTCTGCCAAGGTATCTCGTAGCGTTTCTAATCCATAAAATACCGGGTGGTAGTCGTCTTCTTCTAAAGTAAAGTCGATTAAGACCGCGCGATCGCAGAGGTCTGCAAAGGCTTGCTGCAAAGCACTAAAGGCGCGATTGATCTCCTCGTAGTCGGGGGGATAGGCTGGGTGGTCAGCAGTTCCAGACGGATACAACTCATGCAAGCAAGTCACTGCCAGCAGGCAAGGAATATCCGGGTAGCGCTGGCGGAGTTGCTGAGCGATTTGGCGCAAGGTATCCGTGGCAAAATCATTGATCTTTACGGTCAAAATCA
>DATNPE010000335.1:0-3026 GCA_036703355.1 Allocoleopsis sp.
AGTTGATCGAGCAACTGCTCTTCATCAATAATGGTGCGGCGGCTTAGCGGAATGCGAGGGCTATCTAGAATCATTTCTTCTAGCCGATTGAGCTCTCGTTGAATATCTACGCTTCCCGTCCGGGTAGCATCTCCGTAAGCATTTACGCTTTGGGATGATCCAGCGTGGAGATTGGGTCCATCACGGTCGGGGCTGCTACTGGATGAGTCTTGGCGTAACATCGGCTGTAAATATCTAGGGCAACATGTTTGGGAACGAGATGATCAACAGGACCACCAAACTTAGCAATCTCTTTCACCAGACTACTACTTAGGAAACTGTATTCGTTAGAAGTTGCGAGAAAAACTGTTTCAATCTGGTCAGAAAGGGTTTTGTTGGTGTGAGCCATCTGGAGTTCTTTTTCAAAGTCAGACAGCACCCTGAGCCCCCTGAGTAACACTTTGGCTTGCCGCAAATGAGCATAAGTTACAGCTAGACCATCAAAGCTATCCACTTGCACACCGGGGATATGACTGGTGGCAATCTGAATTTGCTCGATTCGCTCCTGCACCGTAAATAATGGCGTTTTGTTGGGGTTGCGTAAGACGGCCACGATGACGGTGTCAAACAGCCTCGCGCCTCGCTGAATAATGTCGAGGTGGCCAAAGGTGATGGGGTCAAAACTACCAGGATAGATGGCAATCACAGTAGACAGGAATGAGGTGGAGGGCTGGCAACTAGAGCGATGCTGAAGCTCATTTTGCCCAATTAGGATCTTTATATTAGTTTCGGCAAGATGGAATTTTGTCTCAACTAATATGCAAGAGGTTTGTGCAGTCGATTCAGTAATACTAAAGCTTTTTGCCGCTGTCTGCTGTATCGCTGTGCATAGTTTGAGTGCGGTGGCAGTCATGAGACGACTGAAATCGTGGCTGCTGGAACTGTAGAACCGATTACCCCTGTTATGCCAATCTTTGATGGAGGCAGATCATCGCTATGACCAATCCAGCGGCCAATACCCCCTTGCCCAACCTGGCTTTGATTGACCAAGCGCAGCAAGCGATCGCGGATTTTGAGCGCTCTGCCGCACCCGGAATGTGGCCTTACCTCGACAAAGCAACGCTGATTGCCGAAATGCGGTCGCGGATTGGTGATCCGTTTCAAATTAATCAAGGCGGTCAACCGTTTTGTGGACCTGCTTCGATCGCTTTTGAGTTGGTACGCAAACAGCCAGTACGCTATGTCGAAATCTGTCGCAGCTTGTATGAAGTCGGCAGTTTCCAGTCCAAAACTCGTCGAGTCGAAGCCACCAGTCGGCTGCGCCAAAGCCAAGGTCGCTTGCGGATGGGCCAAGCGGATTGGATGCTACTCTCTACCTTGCGGGATTCTGAGAATCTCTTGTTTCCAGTTGATCCCAGTGCCCCTGATGTCATGCGTAATTTGTCCGGGATGACCAAATCTTGGGAGATGAAAGGCTGGGTGCGAGAGATTCTGGGCTACCGGAATGTGAAGTATGACCACACGTATTTGTTTGGCGAATTTGAAGCTCTGACCGAAGCGGCGGAAGTGATTGCGGCAGGTGGCGTAGCTTTTGCTTTAATCACCGCCGAGGGGCTTTTGCAGAATAAAAAACCACTATTGCCCTACCCTAGCCACTGGGTGACGCTGATCGGCAACATCACGATTCAGAAAGGCCAGTTTCTCCAGCACGACAGTGGTCACTTTAGCTGTGATATTTACTCCTGGGCTAAGAAGATGAAGCTGGATGCAGACGAAGGACCGTTTGAGGATTATTTCTGGGGAGTCGTCCTAGGGCGTCCTTAGTTCAAGGCTGAAGCTGTTTGCAATAAACGCGATCGCACCGAGCAGTCTCAACCCCAGTTGCAGGTTGATAACCACTACTTTCATAAAGTTTCACAGCCTCAGCTAAAACGCTGGCAGTCTCGATCCAGATGGTTTGGAACGGTTGCGCGGCGATCGCTTGCTCTAGTTGCTGCAATAAATATTTGCCGAGTCCTTGCCCTCGCACTTCGGGCAGTAGGTACATTTTGCGAATTTCAACCGCTGCGTCTCCTCGCTCCACTGGGTAGTAGGCTGCGGTTCCCACGATACGGCCTTGATGTTCCACCACCCAGAACTCCCCACCCACGGCTTGGTAGCAAGCTTCAACTTCTAGAACATCGCGATCGGCTCCTTCCGGTTCCCAGCCCAAGCCATACTCTGCCAGAACTGAGCGAATCACCTCAGCCGCAGCGGTGCGATCGCGGGGTTCCCAAGCCCGAATCACAAACTCTTGATAGTGCCTTGGCATCAGCTATGAATCCTGGGTTCTGGATGGAGCGTTGCCAACAACTGGCTTTCCACGGCGGCTAACTCTTCGAGGCGTTGCTCTACTTGCGATCGCTCGTAGTAAGTCGTGGCCAAAATCCAGTAAGCGCCATAGTGTCTCGCTTCCGAAGCCATCAAGGCTCGATAGAACCGGGCGAGTTCTGGGTCAGGAAGGTGCGCTGCCAGCAAGCCCAGACGCTCATGGCTACGAGCTTCAATCAAGCCACAAACCAGCAGAAAATCCAGCAAGCGCTCTGGCTCATTGCGGCGAATTTGCTGGTTTAAACCCGCGCCGTAGGGTGGGGCAGACAGTGGTCCTAAAGGCACACCCCGCTGCTCTAGGATTTGATTGACTTGTTCAAAGTGCTCTAACTCTTCTTTGGCGATCGCCGTTAGCATCTTCACCATTTTGGTGTTGGAGGGGTAGCGAAACATCAGGTTTAGCGCTACACCTGCAGCTTTGCGTTCGCAGTGGGAGTGGTCGAGCAACACAGTATCTAAGTTAGCCAAAGCTTGCTCAATCCAAGCAGTGCTAGTGGGTTGCTGCAAAAACTTAATTTTGGGTAATTCGGAAGCCACCACAGCGGCGATCTAAGCCAAAAGCACAACAATTTGCACCATAACAGGTTTCTCGACGAGATGACATGACCGAGCAAGAGGGAAGGCACGATCGCTTTACGAAAATTAGCTTCTTCTCCTCCTGAGTCTCGGCATGTTGC
>DATNPE010000336.1:0-9103 GCA_036703355.1 Allocoleopsis sp.
TTTAGTCCCTATTCCTAGAGACCCATTTACTTTGACGAGGATTGGGTGCTATCTTGGCTTTCAAACTATTCTCTTGTCTAGGTGCGGGGGCCGATGTTCGGTGCGCTTCCGCGCCCCTCTCTCGACCGCTTAGCCAATATAACGAACCTGGACCAACACTGTCAACCCCCTAAATTGGATTTCTCTGAGATTGTCTCAAGTGGCTTCGCTGCAAGGGCTTGAGCGATCGCAGCTTAGCAATACTAGTCAAAGTATCTGTCTGCCACCCTAAGTTTCCTCAAAATTCTATGAAAGGTGCTGTCTGTGTGTGGGTTCGATAGCGCCTTGGTTGGTAAATGCGGAGGCTGAAAGCGGTTGGCTCCTTGGCATCCTGATTCAATGGGACTATGGATAAAGAGGGGATTGCTGCTTAGCTTTGACTACTATGAACAATTCAACTGCCGTACTGCCACCGCTTTTGGTCTTAGATCAATTACTGCAAAGCTGGTTAATAGAGGATATTGGGCGAGGCGATCGCACCACTCAAAGTCTTTTGAGCCAAACTACAAACTCGAGAGAAGCCAAGTGGATTGCTAAAGAAGCTGGAGTGGTTGCTGGTTTACCAATCGCGGCTAGAGTTTTTCAGCTCTTGAATCCAAAAGTTAGCTTAGTAACAGATATTAGCGAAGGGGAATGCTGCGAGGTCGGGCAGGTCATAGCTCGATTGCATGGGCCGATGGATGCACTCCTGACAGGCGAGCGAGTGGCGCTTAACTTAGCAATGCGCTTGAGTGGAATTGCGACAGCAACTCGTGAGTATGCTGAAAAAATTGCTGACTTGCCGACTCAGTTGGCAGATACCCGCAAAACGACCCCAGGCTTGAGATTGCTGGAAAAGTATGCCTCTCAGGTAGGTGGAGCAGTTAACCACCGCATGGGCTTGGATGATGCAGTCATGATTAAAGACAACCATATTGCGGCGGCGGGAGGAATTGGCGAGGCGATCGCCCAAGTTCGATCTCGAGTTCCTTACCCGTTGACCATTGAGGTTGAGACTGAAGATTTAGCGCAAGTTGAGGCAGCACTGAGGTTTGGGGCTGATATCATCATGCTCGACAACATGCCCGTAGAAGTGATGCAGCAAGCAGTGAGCTTAATTCGTGGGAAGAATGAGCGGATCAAGATTGAAGCTTCGGGCAATATTACGTTGACAACAATTCGAGCGGTAGCGGAGACGGGCGTGGATTATGTTTCTACGAGTGCCCCGATTACGCGATCGCACTGGTTAGACCTTAGTATGAAGTTAGAAACTGATAGTCCTTGAGCAACGATGCGAAGTGTCTTTACGGCGGTATGCTTCATGGATGCAGATGAAATTTTGAACTACAGAATGTAGCTTTCTAAGATTTCCTTGAACTTGTTTCGATAGCGATAGTTTGTAGTCTTGCCTTGAGCACTTCTTATTTTTTGTTATGAGCTCTACGATTGAACAACTCAAAGCTCGGTTTAGCCAAGCCTTTGTTGCTGCTTTTGGGGCTGAGTTAGCTGAAATAGACCCAATATTGGTGCCTGCTAGCAATCCCAAGTTTGGTGATTATCAATCTAATGCACCCCTTTCCTTGACAAAGAAGCTAGGGCAACCACCCCGCGCGATCGCAGAGCAAATCGTTCAGCAGTTGAATGTTTCTGATTTCTGTGCCCCTCCCGTCATTGCTGGGCCTGGGTTTATTAATTTGACGCTCAAGCCAGAGTATCTAGCAGCTCAATTGCAGTCGATGCAGGCTGACGAACGGTTGGGCGTTGAACAAGTCAAGCAGCCTCAGAGAGTAGTGGTTGATTTTTCTAGCCCCAACATCGCCAAGGAGATGCACGTTGGGCACTTGCGCTCCACGATTATTGGAGACTGCATCGCTCGGACTTTGGAATTTCGGGGGCATGATGTGCTGCGGCTCAATCATGTGGGCGATTGGGGCACACAGTTTGGCATGTTGATCACCTATTTGAGAGAAGTTTGCCCTGAAGCCTTAACCACCTCCAATGCTTTAGATTTAGGCGATTTAGTTACCTTCTATAAGCAAGCTAAACAGCGCTTTGATGAAGATGAAGCTTTTCGCGAAGCGTCTCGGCAAGAAGTGGTGCGGTTGCAGTCGGGCGCAGAAGATTCAGTCAAAGCTTGGCAGTTGTTGTGTGAGCAATCGCGGCGGGAGTTCCAAACCATTTACGATCGCCTCGATATTCACCTGACTGAGCGGGGGGAATCTTTCTACAATCCCTTACTAGCCGCAGTGGTTGAAGATCTAGACAAGCTGGGTCTCTTAGTAGAAGACCAAGGGGCGAAGTGTGTCTTCCTAGAGGGCTTCACCAACAAAGAGGGGCAACCATTACCGCTGATTGTGCAGAAGTCGGATGGAGGCTATAACTACGCCACTACTGATTTGGCAGCTTTACGGTATCGGATTCAGCAGGATGGAGCCGATCGCATCATTTATGTGACGGATGCGGGCCAATCCAATCACTTTGCTCAGTTTTTCCAAGTCGCTAAGCGTGCAGGTTGGCTTCCAGACAATGTGGAAGTGGTGCATGTGCCATTCGGTTTGGTGCAAGGTGAGGATGGCAAGCGGCTAAAAACTCGTTCTGGAGAAACTGTCCGGTTAAAGGACTTATTGGATGAGGCGATCGCGCGGGCTCGTGCTGATCTAGAAACGCGGCTACAAGTAGAAGGGCGTGAGGAAACAGAAGAATTTAAGGCTCATGTTGCTGAGGTAGTTGGCATTAGTGCCGTTAAGTATGCTGACTTAAGCCAAAACCGCAACAGCAACTATATCTTTAGCTTCGACAAGATGTTGGATCTAAAAGGCAATACAGCCCCTTACATGCTTTATGCTTACGCTCGGATTCAAAGTATTAGCCGTAAGGGAGGCATTGACTTTCAGAACTTAGGAGCAAATATCACAATTTTGCTGGACTCTGATTTCGAGTTAACGCTAGCCAAGCATTTGTTGCAGTTAGGTGAAATCTTGACAATGGTTGAGCAAGATTTGTTGCCTAACCGTCTTTGCCAATACTTGTACGAGTTAAGCCAAAAGTTTAATCAGTTCTATGAAAACTGTGGAGTTCTGAACGCAGAAGAACCAGTACGAACCTCTCGATTAGCTTTGTGTGACTCAACCGCAAGAACTATCAAGCTTGGTTTATCACTCTTAGGAATTCCGGTTTTAGAGCGGATGTAAAAGCTAATTTTTCGAGAAAGGGGTAGACCAGCCTCTACCCTTTTATTTCTTCGGCAATGAGTTGTTGATACTCTGCTTCTGTGAACAGATCTGCTTCACTTTCAACGCGATCGGGAAAGAGAATGCCGTCTAAATGATCGAGTTCATGTTGAAAAATTCGGGCGACAAAATCGGTTAGTTCTTGTCGTTGAAGTTGACCCGTGCGATCGCAATACTCCACCGTAACGGCTTTGTATCGTGGCACTAATCCTCGCACACCTGGCACACTTAAACAGCCTTCCCAGCCTTTGACGACTTCATCGCTGTGAGCCACAATGCGAGGGTTAATCATTGCGGTCGGCTCCATCATGGGAGCATAAGGGTAGCGAGCATTGGGACGAGAAGCCACAATGAATAATCGGCAAGACGCTGAAACTTGGGGAGCTGCAATTCCTACGCCATTCGAGTTTTGAGCCGTGGCAATGAGATCATCAATTAATTGCTGTAACTGCGAGTCTTGAATTTCTTGAACAGCTTCAGCCTGCTGTCTTAAAACAGGATGGCCTAATTGGGCGATCGCCCGGAGTTGGTTCATAACTAAACAACTAGAAAGTGCAATAAAAAAGCCTTGCTGATTTTTGGCTGAGTATATTTTGCAAGCGATGTAATTCTCACAAAATACCCAGCTTAACGATAGCAAGGCTAATCATTTACTGAATTAACACTCAGCTCTTAACTTACAATTGGCTGAGAATTATTGGTCTTCGTCATTCTGAGCAGTTTGAGTCGGGAAAGGACCAGGTTGCACGGCTAGGTTGAGAGTTTGGCCATTGCGGCGAACTTCTAAACGGAGCGTACCTCCCACAGAGCTATTTTCTACCGCCTGCTGAATTTGATCGGCTGAGGTTACCGCTCTACCATCCACTTTGCGAATGACATCACCCGTTCGCAAACCTGCTCTAGCCGCTGGAGAATTACGCATCACTCCGGCGATTAGGATGCCTTGCTCTTCTTGCACCTGAATATTGCTATTGGGCTCGCTGTTGAGCGTTTCTCTCAATGCTGGGGTCAAAGTTGCCATTTGAATGCCCACGAAAGGATGATCCACACTACCCTTCGCAATTAACTGATTTGCAATCCGCTGAGCCGTATTGATGGGAATTGCAAAGCCTAAGCCTTGCGCTCCTCCAATAATGGCGGTGTTCATCCCAATTACTTGACCTTGTTGGTTCAGCAGTGGTCCCCCAGAATTGCCTGGGTTAATAGCAGCATCCGTTTGGATAAAGCCAACTCGCTTATCTGGAACCCCGACCTGAGAGCTAGTACGACCTGTCGCACTGATAATGCCTGCGGTAACGGTGTTGTCCAAGCCAAGGGGGTTGCCGATCGCGATCGCCCATTCACCGGGTCTAATTTGCTCAGAGTTACCCAATTCCACTGTCGGCAAGTTATTCGCCTGAATCTTGATCACAGCGACATCGGTGACTGGGTCTTGGCCTAAAACTTCGCCACTAAAAGTACGGCCATCTTTCAAAGCCACCGTTACCCTATCGGCACCATCCACCACGTGGGCATTGGTCAAGACCAAACCATCTGCTTTGATGATGAAGCCAGAACCAGTACCACGCTCCACTCTGGTAGAAGGCCCAGAAGGAATCTCAGCCCCAAAAAACTGCCGGAAGAAGGGGTCATTAAAAATTGCTGGAGTTCTTCTAGTGACAGTCCGGGCAGAGTCAATGCGGACGACCGCAGGCCCCACTCTTTCTACTGCCGTCGCAATGAAGCTGGAGCCAGCCGTGATTGGTGAAGCTGGGATTTGAGCGACTGTGGTTGGAGTGGTTACCTGTTGAGCCAAAGAAGGCTTGGAAACCAACCAGCGATCGCCTACAAACATCAACCCAGCTCCGACTACAAGCGGTACTAGATAGGTAGCGGGATTAGCCCAAGCAGCTGGTTTGGCAGCACCATTTTTAGCAGTTGTCGGGGTCATCGTGACAGGCGTCAATTGCTCTGTACCTTTCTGAGTTTCAGAGCGACGCAACTCAGAGTCGTGATTCGTTGCCATTTCTTTTCAGTCCTCGCTAACAGTAAACTCAAACTTGCTAAGTGTCTGCATGTTGGCGCTAGGTTTTCTGTCGCTTGTCATCTCAGCAGACTTGTTTAGATTGTTTAGATTGATGCGTAGGCTTCAACTCAAACACTTAAAAGGTGATTGACCCTAGATATTTTCAATCTAAGAAGTAGATGTGACATTGGAGTGACACCCTTATCACAGGTTAATGAACCTAATTCTCTGAAATAATTTTCAGGAAGTTAGACTGTCTGACACAACTTTTTGCTCCCACAGGACTCCAAGTGCGTCTGACAACTCAGCCCGATTGCGGCTCAAAATTTGTCATTTCAATTTCATCTTGAGAACACAGGATTGACAAACCCAATTGGTACTTTATGGAAACAGGTGAATGAATGGCACGGACAGGCAGATTGCTGTTAGCTTTTAGAATCCTCATGCTCCATCGCATTGCTACCAGCGATCGCCTGCTCCTTCCTTACTTCACTCTTCTTATTGTAAAAACTTTCTTCAGGACGACTACGCCACACCCTACGTCCCAAATTTCATACTCCATTCCCTACCACCAACCGCTCGATAGCCAGCTTTGAAAAACTCAACTGGTTGCCAAGAAAAACTGGAAGGAGTTTCTCAGGCTCCTCAGAGATGCTATAAGTATTCAGGGATACATTTATATTTTTATGAAGGTGCTCTGGTTGAATACCTGAGCGATCAGTGAATGATTGGTTGCGCTTGGATTGCAATTACTTCTAACTTCTACAGTTAAAGGCAATCTTAGTGTCATCGGCCCGTTTAAACACCGTAATTATACTGACCTGTAACGGTGGCTTGAGTCATTTAATTCTCTACCATTACAGCTTTTTATTGTTGCTGCATCACTCTATGTATAGTGGTTTGCTAACAAAAACTTACTTTGAACCACCACATAGAAGGATTGGTCTAAACTTCAGGTAGGTAAAACAGCAGCCCAGCGACCCACTTCTATCGTGCTGACGTTGAACCACATCCCTGTTGCCAGGTCGATTCGGTGCGTAGTTTACTAGTTACTTCTTCATGTTTGTTCTTCTGAGCGTCAGCGGTAGAGGTTAGCGGTGGAAATCACTCTCGAAAGTCTCTGGAATCAAATACTAGAGCGCCTACAGCTGCAACTGAGCCGCCCAACCTTTGAAACCTGGATCAAAACTGCCAGTGTGGAACAACTGGAGAACAATTGCTTAGTCATTCGGACGCCGAACCCATTTGCGCGTAACTGGCTCCAGAAGTACTACGTGAAAACGATCGCTGACGTCGCTCAAGAAATTTTGGGCTATAGCGTCGAAATTCACATCACCATTGCTGAGGGCGACGCCACCGTCAACGGGGACTCGGAAGTTTTATGGTCATCGCCGAGCGAAACAGCTGTCTCTAGTACACCCAGCCCAGCGGCTAGCTCCGCCCCCACTTACAACCAGCAATCGAAACCCAAAGAACTCAACCCTAAATACGTCTTCTCACGCTTTGTGGTGGGGCCAAACAACCGCATGGCTCACGCTGCTTCTTTGGCAGTGGCTGAGTCGCCTGGACGCGAATTTAACCCGCTTTTCTTATGTGGGGGTGTCGGGTTAGGAAAAACTCACCTGATGCAGGCGATCGGGCACTACCGCCTAGAGATTCGCCCAGACTCCAAAATTTTCTATGTCTCTACGGAGCAATTCACCAACGACCTCATTGCCGCCATCCGCAAAGACAGTATGCAGAGCTTCCGCGAACATTACCGCGCTGCCGATGTGTTGCTGGTGGACGACATTCAGTTCATTGAGGGCAAGGAATATACCCAGGAAGAGTTTTTCCACACCTTCAACACCTTGCATGAAGCAGGTAAGCAGGTGGTGCTAGCTTCCGATCGCCCCCCAAATCATATTCCCCGCTTACAGGAACGCTTGTGCTCTCGCTTCTCGATGGGGTTAATCGCGGATATTCAACCCCCCGATCTAGAAACTCGGATGGCGATTCTGCAAAAGAAGGCCGAGTACGAAAACATGCGCCTACCCCGCGAGGTGATTGAATATATCGCCTCTAGTTACACGTCCAACATCCGGGAACTAGAAGGGGCGCTGATTCGAGCCGTCGCCTATATTTCGATTTCTGGGTTGCCTATGCGAGTGGAGAATATCGCTGCGGTGCTCAACCCGCCAGTGGAGCAAATTGAAGCCTCTCCGGAAGCCGTGATTAATGCAGTAGCGGATGTATTTGATGTGGCCGTGGAAGAGCTAAAAGGCAATTCTAGACGGCGAGAAATTAGCTTAGCGCGGCAGATCGGTATGTACCTGATGCGGCAACACACCGACCTGAGCTTGCCCAAAATTGGCGAAGAATTCGGCGGCAAAGACCACACGACCGTCATGTATAGCTGCGACAAAATTGCCCAACTGCGAACCAGCGACCCTGGCATCGCCCAAACGCTGCGTCAACTGAGCGATCGCATTAACTTAGCCAGCCAAAGCAAAGAGCGATCGTAGCGTAGAACGACAAAAAATCTTTTAGAAGCCAGAAGACAGAAGTTAGGAGCCAAGAGACAGGAGATAGAAGACAGAATTTAATCTGCTTCTTCTGACTGCTTTCTCCTGGCTTCTGAATTCTAATTAGAATCTAATTAGCAAAATTTATAGTCTTGTAGTACGCCAAATACAGTACATTAGTACCAAATACTACAAACGAAAATGAATTATGAGTCTGCTTAATATAACTTCATTAAGTAATTTTAACGAAATTTTACCTGTGGAAAACTGCCTAATTTCTGTGGAAAACTCTGTGGAAAATCTGTGGAAATGTTGGGGGTATCAGTGGAAAACTTGATTAGGTATAAATACCCTGTGGAAAAGTCGGCAAGGTTTTCCACAGGTTTTCCACAGGGCAATATTGCCTTAAATTCTTACAGGATAAGGCTTTTAAAACTTTTTCCACATTTTCCACAGGCCCTACTACTACTGTTTAAAAGATCTTTTAAAGAAGAAGAGTAGATAGACCAGGTCGATGAAATTTAAAAATTGATGGCTCTAGCTTGTTAAAGCTCAGAGTGATACGATGTCGTTCTTGCCATCGAAGTTGCTTAGTTCCCATCTGTCGCAAGTTGAAGATCTCGGCTATAGATTTCCATGAAACTGTTTTGTGCCCAAAGTGATCTCAGCGCCAATCTGTCGCTTGTTAGCCGTGCTATCCCTTCACGCCCGACCCATCCAGTTTTGGCTAACGTGCTACTCATTGCTGATGCAGCCAACCAGCAAGTAAGCTTAACAGCGTTTGATTTGAGCTTAGGCATCCGGACGAGTTTTGCGGCACATGTGGAAACTGGCGGAGAAATTACGCTGCCTGCGAAGTTGCTGAACGACATCGTTTCGCGCTTGCCCGATGGGGAGATTGGCTTGTCGGATGAAGCGGGTAACACTGATGCTGCGAGCGAAGCAGGAGAGGCGCTGGTAGCAACGCTAACTTGCTCATCAGGTCGCTATCAGGTGCGGGGAATGAGTGCAGCCGAGTTTCCTGAGCTACCTGTAATTGAAGATGGCGAAGTAGCATACTTGCCTGTTGAAGCGCTGGTGGAAGGCTTGCAAGGGTCTTTGTTTGCCACTAGTGCGGATGAAACGAAGCAGATTCTAACCGGGGTGCATGTCACACTACAGCAAGACAGCCTGGAGTTTGCGGCCACTGATGGGCACCGTTTGGCAGTTGTACAGACCACGGGTGAAACTCCAGCAGATCAAGGCGGAAGTGCGATCGCCGATACCGAACTGAATGTCACCATTCCTGCCAAAACGCTACGTGAGCTAGAACGCATGGTTGGAATGCGCCAAGCTCAAGATGCTGT
>DATNPE010000337.1:0-3097 GCA_036703355.1 Allocoleopsis sp.
AGCTAGTGAGATCCAAGGCTCCGGTGCGATTGCCCGCAATCACGTTGGCGACTGAGAATAAGCCGTTGGGGTCGGTGACAATGCGATTGCCATCATCCATAAAAATCACGGCATTCGGAACCCCTGGTTCTCCACGTTGCTGCTCGCCATCAAAGTTTTTATCTACAAAGACTCGCCCCAAAATGGTGCCGCAGTCAGACAGAATCCCAGGACGAATTCGCACTAGGAAACTGGCGGTGTTGCTTTTGATTTCACGAGTACCTGTATTGCCGCTGGCAGAAGCCAAATTGCGACCACTGCCCCGAATCGCGTCTGGTGTCAGCACCACAGCATAGGTGAGGCTGAGGGTTTGCTGAGGGCCGATACCACTGGGAATGGCGATCGCGATTGTGCGGTCGTTGGTGGTGGGTTCTGGCAGAGGGACTGGAGTTGTGGTGGTGCCACTGCCGATCGCGCCTTGCAGAGACTTAGAAACAAATTGCATCCCTAACGGCAGCACATCCTGCACGACTAAGCTGCTGATGGTGGTACTTCCCGTGTTGCGAACCAACAAACGATAGGTAACGGTGTCTCCAGGCTCGGCAGCAGAGCGATCGCCCGTTTTCAACACTTCCAGTTCCGCTACCTCTGGAACCGCTGTAAATGTCGTGGGATTGGAGGGCACCGTTCTAGGCATGTCGCTATTGGGAGCCGTAAAGCGGATAGAGCCAGTATTAGAGATTTGCAGCGTCTCCTGACTGGTGCCTGGTAGAACCTGGAGTATCCCGACTCCAGAGATAAGAACGCTGAGAAGCCAGTAGCTGCGTCGCCACAGCGGTATCAACCCTTTCATTCGATTTGTTCTAACTAGTAGAGGTTTGGTTGTTTCCCCAGTCGAGACCCTGATGTCGGGGAGGCGATCGCTACAAATTTCCCCAAGCTACCGCAAGATTACAGCAGACGCAAGTCAAGACTGCCGCTTGGTAGATGTTGAACCTGATCTGGCTGCGTACCTTTGCAAAGGAATGTAAGCAGCTGATTTGCAATTTCTGTGGGATCAGTAAGATGCAGATCAGGTGAGTGAAGCCATCGAATCACTGTTCCTAAAACCATTGGCCGAGCCATCGACTGTTGCAAGTGAATGTCTGTACTCTGCGTGGTAAAGAACTATGACTACAACCCCCCTGCCTCTGACCAACCTTGAACTTTCGGTAGCCCAGTTTCGCCAAACTCATCAATCTGAACTAGAAGCGATCGCCCTATATCGACGGGTCACTAACTACCTTGCTGTTGCTCAGATCTACTTGAAAGACAATGTTTTAGTCCGAGAACCGCTGCGACCCGAACATATTAAGGATCGTTTGTTGGGTCACTGGGGCACTTGTCCTGGGATCAACTTAGTCTACGCCCACCTGAATCGCCTAATTCGTCGCTATGACGTGAATCTGTTTCTGATTACAGGGCCAGGGCATGGGGCACCTGCCAATTTAGCCAACCTTTACTTGGAAGGCACGCTGCAAGATTTCTATCCTGAGCTAACGCTTGACTACGCAGGTCTACAGGAATTTATTAAGCGCTTCTCTTGGCCTGGAGGTTTTCCTAGTCATCTCTATCCGGGGATTCCGGGCACCATTCATGAAGGCGGAGAACTGGGTTATGCCCTGGCGACTGCCTTTGGGGCGGTAATGGACAACCCTGATTTGCTGGTGGCCTGCATTGTGGGAGACGGAGAAGCTGAAACTGGCCCCACGGCAACGGCTTGGCACAGCCACAAGTATCTTGATCCCGCTGAGTCAGGGGCGGTGCTGCCGATTTTGCATCTGAACGGCTACAAGATTTCCAGCCCCACGATCTACGGCACCATGAGCGACGAGGAACTGCGGCACTTGTTTACGGGCTATGGCTATCAGGTGCGAATCGTTGAGGATGGTGACTTAGATGCCGATCTGCAAACTTCAATGGATTGGGCTTACCAAGAAATTCGTCAGATTCAGCAAGCGGCGCGGTCTGGACAACGGATGGCTCAACCTCGCTGGCCTTTGCTAATTTTGCGATCGCTCAAAGGCTGGACGGGAATCAAGGAAATGGATGGCCTGCCCATCGAAGGGTCGTTCCGATCGCACCAAGTTCCTGCCAAAGATCCCAAAACTAATCCAGGGCATCTGCGCTTACTAGAAGAATGGCTGCATTCTTACCGCCCTGAAGAGTTGTTTGATTCACAAGGACGACCGATCCCTGAAGTTTTAGCGCAATGTCCGCAAGGGGAGCGGCGCATGGGCAGCAATCCGCATACATTTGGCGGGCGAGTCCGGCGTGACTTAAAGTTGCCGAATATCTACGACTATGAAGTTCCGGTTTCTAAAGACAAGGTCGATAATGCTTGTCAGCGAGGCGAAAACCAAATTGGCAACACTGAACAGGTGGCTCGCTATTTGCGGGGTGTGGTGGAGCACAACCCTCACACTTTCCGAATTTTTAGCCCGGATGAGTTGGAGTCCAATAAGTTAACGGCGGTTCTGGAAGCGACGCAACGCAACTTTCAATGGCCGACTCAACCCCATGACAGCCATATTGGGCCTGAAGGGGGACGAGTTCTGGAAATTCTTAGCGAACATACCTGCCAAGGTTGGTTACAGGGTTACATTCTTACGGGCAGACATGGGCTATTTCCGTCCTATGAAGCTTTCCTAGGAATCATCACGACGATGATGGACCAGTACGCCAAGTTTATTAAGTTCTCCCAAGATTATCCTTGGCGATCGCCTGTGGCTTCGCTCAACTATTTGGAGTCTTCAACGCTGTGGCGGCAGGAGCACAATGGCTTTTCTCACCAGAATCCCAGCTTTATCAATAGCGTTTTGGATCAGCAGGCGGACAATGCCCGGATTTATTTGCCGCCGGATGCCAACTGTCTGATCAGCACGGTGGATCATTGTTTGCAAAGTACGGGTTATGTGAATTTGGTAATTGCGAATAAAAACCCGATGCCGCAGTGGTTGTCAATGGCGGAGGCGATCGCGCATTGTCGAGCAGGGGCTTCGGTTTGGCAATGGGCCAGTATTGATGATGGCGTTAACCCGGATGTGGTGTTGGTGGGGATTGGGGACAGCCCTACGGT
>DATNPE010000338.1:0-5159 GCA_036703355.1 Allocoleopsis sp.
CCTCAGCGGGGGTTTGGGGGCGCTTGCCCCCAAACTCTTGATTTCACCAACAGTCAAACTCTACCCAAACTCAAAAATAGTTTTTACACCGCATACCTCCGTACAATCACCCCTCTGAAATAGACAGACCTAACCCTCAGGCAGATCGATCCGCGCCAGCTCAGCGGTTAATCTCGGAATGTTAAAACCTCAGTTTCATTACCTGACTTTTACCAATACCGAGTTCTGCAAAAAACCATGACAAACTTACGCGATCGCGATAGAGAAATTTATAACCAAGAGTTACGTCGAGAAGAACTGCGTCGAGAAAATCAAATCGCTCGCGAAAATAACAGTGCTGCCAGCGGTTTGTTTCTCGGCATCTTGCTGACTGGCTTAGTCGCCCTCGGATTAGGTGCCCTCTTCATGTTCAATCGTGACGGAGGTAGCTCAGAACCTGCTGGCCGCCAAACCATCATCGAGCGGACCAGAGAAGTCGTACCTCAGCCCCAAGCTCCCGACGTACAACCCCCCGACATAAACATCACAGTCCCCAAGGTCGAAGCACCTCAAGTTCCTGATGTAAACGTCACTATTCCTAGCCCTGCGGTCCCAGAAGCTCCCACCACGGAAACCGCTCCTGCCAATAACGCAGCTTCTACCGGAGATACCGCACCCACAGGCGATGCAACTTCTACAGGTGACACAGCTCCTGCCCAACCCTAGGTAGCTAAACCTCAGATCTTGTAAGCCTTTAGGCAAACACACTCACATCCAAAATCACTCAACCTAATCATCAGTGAAGAGTTTCGCAAGAGATTCTTCACTTTTTTTATAGATACAAATCAAAGCCTTCCTAAAAAGAAATTTTTGAAAAATTGAGTCGGCATTAACTGTGGCGATCGCTCAGCCAATCAATCTCTGTCAAAAAACATTTAGAGATGAGAACCAGAATGATTGCCAAATAACTTTTCAGTCCTACAATAACTAGAATTAGTATTACTTAAACGAATTAGACCTAAGATAATTCAAAGGGTTGACGAGTTATCACGCTAAAATCATTCGCCTCCATCAACCCATCCAGGTGTGAGCAAGGGAGACCAGCGAGTTTATAAATGGATTTAGATAAACCCTTAGGTTCAGTCATTCAAGGCTCCCTTAGCCAAGGACTCGAAGTCCGCTTACATCCAGATGTCTCTGTAGAAGACATGCGGGTGGGCAAATTTTTGGTTGTTCAGGGGGCGCGATCGCGGTTCTTCTGCATGTTAACCGATGTCACCTTAGGAACCTCCAGCACCCGCATCTTCGCCAACCCGCCTGATCCAGGCAATACCTTTCTGCAAGAAGTGCTCGCCGGAACGGGCACCTTCGGCACCATCGACCTCACGCCGATGTTGATGTTCACACCCGAACCCGAAGAACCCATCAGCTATTCGGCCAGCAGTAAAGCGAAGAAAACCAAAAGTAGCAAAGCTGCCCGCGCCGCTGAAGACAAAAGCGACTCTACCGCTAGTCTGCCGTTGCTTGCTTCCCTCGCGCCTCAGAGCAGCAGCAACATCGAACTCATGCCTGTCAAGACGATTCCTAGTCACTTCAGCCAAGTCCATGAAGCCAGTGAGCGGGACTTCCGGGCGGTGTTTGGCTGGGAAGATGATCCCCATCGGCGCAACTTCGCGATCGGACAACCGATTGATATGGATGTGCCCATCTGCCTCGACTTAGACCGCTTTGTTGAGCGCAGTAACGGTGTCTTTGGCAAATCAGGCACTGGGAAATCTTTCCTAACGCGATTGCTCCTGTCAGGCATTATCCGCAAACAGGCAGGCGTGAATCTAATTTTTGATATGCACTCGGAATATGGCTGGGAAGCCGTCCGGGAAGGCAAGCAATTTAGCACCGTCAAAGGATTACGGCAACTCTTTCCTGGTCAAGTGCAGATCTACACCCTCGACCCCGAATCCACCAAACGACGGGGAGTGCGGGATGCTCAAGATCTATTTATCAGCTTTGACCAAATTGAAGTCGAAGACTTGATGCTGGTACGCGGAGAACTCAACCTCTCCGAAGCCAGCTTAGAAAACGCCATCATTCTCCGCAACGAGTTTGGCAAATCTTGGATTACTCGCCTGCTCTCCATGAGCAACATGGAAATTCAAGAGTTTTGCGAAACTAAGATGGGCAGCAAATCTTCCATCATGGCGTTGCAGCGTAAGCTCAACCGTCTCGAAGAACTGAAATACATTCGCAACACCTGTCCCCATAACTATGTCGGGCAAATTCTTGACTCGATTGATGCAGGTAAGCATGTGGTGATTGAGTTCGGTTCTCAGTCCAACATGCTCTCCTACATGCTGGCGACAAATGTGATTGCCCGGCGGATTCATGGCGCTTATGTGCAGAAAGCCGAGAAGTTTTTGCAGAGCAAGAACCCCAGCGATCGCCCCCAGCAATTAGTGATCACGATCGAAGAAGCGCACCGTTTCCTCGACCCCAGCACCGTTAGCCAAACCATTTTCGGCACGATCGCCCGCGAGATGCGGAAGTACTTCGTCACCCTACTGGTGGTGGACCAGCGACCTTCCGGGATTGATAACGAAGTCATGTCTCAGATCGGGACTCGGATCACCGCCCTGCTCAACGACGAGAAAGACATTGATGCTATCTTCACCGGAGTTTCGGGAGCGCAAAGCCTCCGTTCTGTCCTATCTAAGCTAGACTCAAAACAGCAGGCCCTGATTCTAGGTCATGCAGTACCCATGCCCGTGGTGATCCGTACTCGACCTTACGACGAAACTTTCTATGCTGAGATCGGCGATGTGCCTTGGGAAGAGATGCCAACCGCCGCCGTTTTCAAAGCCGCAGAATCCGCCAAGGCAGACCTAGGCTTTTAATTCAGGCATTTACAGAAAAAATTCAATGAGGCTTTTACACCAAATGGCCTCTACTTCAGTTCGGTTATCCCCATGCTAGATTGCCCTCTAGTTAGGGAAAACTACGTCATTATAGTAGAAGAACTTCTTAGAGCACAGCCGCACAGATGTCACTTCGCTAAAGTTAGAGCTAGAATAGGAAATTTTCCAGTAGATTCTTAGGTTTTATCTCGTCGGATCATACTCTAGGATGAATCTTTTTCACTTTCCCGGAGTCTAAACTTGTAGTACAAATCGCTAAGGCAAACTCATACTGAGTACGATTTTAGAGAGTTTGTCGCCGTCACTGGGTTATACATTATGGAATCGGGTCCACCTGCATCCTGAAAGTTACGGGCACGAAGTTTCAAGCTAATTCATCACCTGTAACCAGAGATTAGCGATTACTCTCTGTGCTGTCACTTCTCTGACTAGAGCTAGGCAAAGCTCGTCAGGGAAGAACTTGCTCATTGTGTCTAGTGTGCTGTCCGTTCCTCATTAAGCTTTTAAGTCGCTCTTCGCCCGGATTGATTTTCTGAATTTCTCCTTTTATTGAGTTCATCACAGATCCATGCCCATTGCCAATTCTAAAACAAAGACTGCCAATCCCATGTTCACTGCTGACATGGTACGGACCTATCTCCATGAGATTGGACGGGTGCCGCTGCTAACCCATGAACAAGAGATTGTCTATGGGAAGCAAGTGCAGCAGATGATGGCTCTCCTTGAAGCCAAGGAAAAGCTGGCGAAGAAATTGCGTCATGAGCCAACTCAAGCAGAGTGGGCAGCGCAAGCCAAGCTCAGCGAAGAAGAGTTGCTTAAGACTCTGGCTCAGGGCCGACGAGCCAAGCAAAAGATGATTGAAGCGAACCTGCGCTTAGTCGTGGCGATCGCGAAGAAATACCAGAAGCGCAACCTGGAGTTCCTAGATTTAATCCAAGAAGGTACTTTGGGTCTAGAGCGCGGCGTCGAGAAGTTTGACCCCACGCGGGGTTATAAGTTCTCCACCTACGCTTACTGGTGGATTCGCCAAGCCATTACTCGTGCGATCGCTCAGCAAGCTCGAACCATCCGCTTGCCCATCCACATCACCGAGAAGCTCAACAAGATCAAGAAAGTGCAGCGAGAGCTAGCCCAGAAATTGGGTCGAGCCGCTAGCCCTGCCGAGATTGGGGAAGCCCTAGAGCTAGAGCCCGCTCAGATTCGGGAATATCTGACGATGGCCCGTCAGCCTGTTTCTCTTGATCTGCGCGTCGGTGACAACCAAGACACCGAATTGCAAGACCTCCTGGAAGACGAAGGGCCTTCCCCTGAGCACAACATGACTCAGGACTTACTGCGCCAAGACTTGCAAGACTTACTCGCAGAACTGACCCCGCAACAACGGGAAGTTCTCACTCTCCGCTTCGGCCTGAATGATGGCAAAGAGTTGTCTCTCGCCAAGGTCGGTGAACGCCTCAACATTAGCCGTGAGCGCGTGCGCCAACTAGAGCACCAAGCCCTCAATCACTTACGCCGTCGTCAGGAGAGCGTGCGTGAGTACTTGGCCAGCTAACACTTTTAACAGGGATGCGAGCGATCGCGTCCCTCTTTTTTATTTATCTTGATTTATTTGAAGTTCCGTAAAAGATATTGCTCCTGCGATCGGGAATCAGGAAGTAAATCTTTGTAGAACCAAACAGTGACCTTGACAACACCCCTTTGGGTGTGGCCTCACACCCGTTAGAAACCTACCCCTAGGTAGCAACAAAGTCCCCCATTCGATTGACCAGTTGTGCAGATGTTCTGGGTTACGGTGTGAGTATTGAGGTTTGTCGTTGAGTTTTGGTGGAGGAAACTACGGTGACTAATCTATTTGTTCGTTCCAATTCGCCGTGGCTGACTCTAAAACGCACGAGTCAAACCGCTTTGAGTATTTTGTTGCTAGCTAGTGTGTCTGGGGTAGGGCTACAAGCTGTCAGTGCGACTGAATCTACAACCAAGGCCGCCGTGCGGCAATTGGAACTGCAATCTTTAAGAGCACCGCAAACTAAGGCGATCGCCCAACAAGCACCTTCTGCTAACACGCCTGTTCCAGGTAACGCCAGTACGCTCGCGGATGGCACCTATCTCTACGGTGAAGCTCCAGAGCCAGAGCAAATCGGCAGTGCCTATATGGTGTTTCAAGTGACGAAAGGCAAAGTGATTGGAGCGTTTTATATGCCGCGCTCGTCTTTCGATTGCTTCTCTGGTCGCTTTGAACCTGGAAAATTAGCGCTGGATGTGGTGGAT
>DATNPE010000339.1:0-5822 GCA_036703355.1 Allocoleopsis sp.
TCCTGCTTGCACATACTTCGCTACCTCTGCCCCCGACTTACCGGACTCTACAGCGGCGAGTTGTTCTGCTGCCAACAGGTTCTGTCCCGTGGGTCCGGAGAAACTGCTTTGCTGAATTGCGTGGATTGCTTTCAGTGTTTCTGGAGAAGCACCGGCTGCCTGAGCTTGGTCATAAGCCCGCTGCAATGCCTGAGTCATGTCTAGCAGCACTGGCTCTAGCGGTTGATCTACTGTGGCTGCGGGGGTTAGTTGCTTCGGCTTGAACATACCTGATACGCGCCCCCACCACCCTGCCGCTTTACTAGCTGCCAGTGGCATCGCCTCAACTGCTGTAGCAACAGGTTGAGCTGCTGATGTTGCTGGCATCACCGTTTTTAGAGCCTTAGAAACTCCTCCCAAGATTCCTTCTGGCGCAAAGATTTGGGTTAGTTTGCCACTAACTAGATCGCCTACAATCGGCAGATTAAGCAAAGCATCCTTAATCCTGGCTACAGCTCCTTCCCAGGCAAGGGGAATTGTCTCCGTCGGACTGCAATTTAAAGTGCGAACGAGTTGTTGAGCTATATCGATCGCAGGCTGAACAATGGGTTGTAGCAGGGGCCAAAACCGTGACACCATCCCTTGCCATGCTTGCTCAATGCGAGCGATCGCACCTTGAAAGGTTTGCTCCACAGAAGTTGTGACACTCTGGCTAAGTTGGGCAAACCAGTTGGTAACCGGTGCAAGCAGGTCAATTCCGAAGAACTGCTTGAGCCCTAAGTGAATTAGCGCCAAGCCTCCGAGAACCGCAGCAGTTGCTAAGCCAACAGGAGAGATGAGAAAAGCCGCGATCGCACCACCTAGAGCCATGACAACCGACACTAGCGCAACTGCACCACCAATCACTGTGCTGATCACCGTAGCTCCAGCACTGAGGACGCTAAACACCGCTCCCAGAATTGGAGTGACAACGCCAGCCACGGTTCCGACGATGGTAAACAGTTGAAATAGTTTATAGAGCTGGTCAGCGTTCTTCTCAGAGATGATTCCTAGGCTACTGAGTGAGAACGTGACAGTTTGAGCAGCCATACCAGCAGCACCGATCGCGCCTCCCATGGCCATACCCGCCTTACTAATTTTGCCGAAGGAACCAATGACTTGCCGGAAGAAGCCAGGTCTCCCCATTGAAGTTTCAATCTGTTTCCCTGTCACCTGAGCTGTTGCTGCCATCTCATGCATGTTTTGTTCAACAGCCTCGGCGGTATGAGCCCAGTTTTGGCGAACTTGGTAAGAGGGACCGGGCGATCGCTCAGATAAAAAGCCTGTGATCTTTAATCCGGTGATGAACGCTCGATTGGCTAGGTTCAACCAAGTCCGACCCGCAATTTGCTGCCCAGATTCTTGCCAAGCCGTGCGGCTCCGTTGGGCAGCGGCAACAAAGTAATTAGCCATTCGCTCAGTGGTAGAGCGAGTCGCCTTTGCCAAGCTGCGATAGACCTGCTGACCAAACGAGAAGGTTAGCATCCGCTCATAGGTTCTACCCGTTTCTAGATTGGTTGAGGTATCCAAAAGCTTGCCTTCGGCGGGTGGGCGTCGTTGCAAGTTGGCCTCATAGGTAGCAGGGTCGTAGGGTCTGGCTTTTCGCACAAATGTGGTTTCAACTTTCGGTGCGCCCGCTCGACCAAACAAAGCCCCCGCTTTGGATACTCCAAAACTTCTGACTTTGGTAGCCGCTGTTTCGAGATACCCACCCAATGCAGCAAACCTCTCCCCGATGCGCCGATCCCGCAAACGAGCCAATCGACGTTGCTTAATAGCTTCTCTTGAGTTTGGTTCTGGAATAACCGAATTTACAGACGAATCCCCGGTCAAGCTTCGAGCACGCTGGAGGAGAGGTTGTAACAGGGCTGGAATCTGTAGGGGGCGCGAGGTAGGCCGTAGGGTACCCGGTTGAGTCATCAGTAGGCGATCGCTATTCTCACCTGCCTGCCGTTCAACCACACCTCGCCGTCGGCTTACAAATCGTCCACGGGTATCCTGTAACATTCCTCCACCCGTTGGGGACGCGCCCGCGCCTGTGTAGCGTCCGGTTTCCCGCAGACCAAACGTTGGAGTGCGGCGGTATCTGCCCTGGAAGCCTTCTTCGACAAAGGTAAAGAAACTTCTAACCCCTGACACGATTTTGTCAAAGATGCCTTTGGCAATCCCAAACAGGCTGCGAACTCGACTTAATGCTTGGGTTTTTGCTTGCTCAAATTGCGTTGGCAGAGAGGTGACAAAGGTTATTAAACTGCTGCCAACTCGTTGCAATGCCGTGAGGCTGGCTCGCCAAAATCCCTGTCTCTGACCGCTACTCACTGCATCCCGCACAGCCTCGGCAGTTTCTGCTTGACGCACGAAGTAGGCTGCCAATGAATCGTTGAATCGGAGGAGCCGATCCTGCAACCGCTTGAGCAATTGGTTTTCAGGAAACAAGCGGCGAATTGCGGTGAGGCGTAGGGCAGCGCCCCCAACGACTTGATTAGTGGTGCTCGACATCTGCCGGAACAGAGCAGGGAAGTATCGGCGGTAGATCGGGTCACCTAGAGTTCTTAGGGCCGTTCCAGCAATTTTGGCTCCTAACCTGAAACTCCTGCTGAGCAGAGAGGGGGCGATCGCAGTTATTGTGTGAGTCGAGGCAGTTGAGATATTGCCCCAAATCAGAGAAATCGCACGTTTGGCTATCTTTGGAGCATCTTCTTTCACGAGTCGGTTTAGCATGTAGCTAGCCAAGCTTGGCAGTGGCCCGACGTTGAACTGTTTGCTGTCAAAGAACCCACGTAGGGATTGTTCTTCAATTTGAGTAATTCGTTTTTGGTTAGACTCCTTTAAGGCTTTGATCTGATCAGTATTGAGCGTTTTAATTTGCTCTGCCTCTTGTTGGCGAATTGCTTCAATTTGAGATTCATAAGCTCTCAGTTGGGGGCTGTTAGCAAACAGCGATTGCATCTTCTTGAGCGTGTCAGTGCCGACTTTTTGCCCACGGAGAAACTTGGCAAACTCCTCAAAGGGCACTCCCATGATGTCTACCAAATACACCTGGAGCTGATCGAGAGACATCTGATTTTGCCGCAGGATATATTGCAGGCTGCTCTGTTCCTTTGTTTTGTAATCTCGGTAAAGCTGAGCTAAACGACCGAAGACGGGTTTATTTGCCAAGGCATTAAGCAAATTGGCTTGTTGTTGCACCTGCTGCTGAGTTTGCGCTTCGGCAGTTGCACTGGTTTGATCAACCTGTTGCCGCGATCGCTGTAAGAGAGCAGTTGTTCGCTGGAACATCTGTTTGATGCGCCCCACGACTCCGGTTGCAGCTTGAGTTGTGGGGTTAAGCTCAGCGGCATCAAAACTTTCTAGCTGAGTCAGGTCAATCTGAGCTTGCAGACCTTGAGCTTTAAATCCAGCGGTCAACCGCTCACCCAATTGCTTGAGGATTGACATTTTTTGGTCAGCCCCAAACTGATCAGTTGCAGCAAATTTACCTGTTGATATGTAATCTTCGATATCTCGGAGGGTGAGACCACCTCCCATTTGACTTAAAAGTTGGGCGATCGCTGCACTGCCTTTGGCCCCTGTAGACAACTCAACCTTGTCAGTAATGGCATTAAACGCGGTGAGTCGTTGCTGCCGCGATTGCGCTTGACGTTGCTCCTCAACAGCGATCGCTTGCAGTTTAGTGTCCATTGCCCCTTTATAAAGAGCTCCCTGCGCTGGCCCTGGCAAAAAGCTAGTGGGTGCTTGGATAAATTTTTGTAGGCGTTCCTTCCAACCCAACTGCTGCCGTTTGGTAAACATGCTGACCGTTCCAGCCAATTGACTTTCTAGTTCGGTTTGGCTGATTTCTAATGTGTCGGCTACGGCCTTGATCGCCCGGTAGTCTCCCTCGCCGGTAAGAATTGCTTGGAGTTCACCTGGTCTCAGGCCTGCCTGTTGAGCAATTCCTTGAATTGAGGCCGCTTGTCTGGCTTCTGCTCCCCGCAACCCCCGACGCTTTGCAGATTCAGCTCCCAAACTTTCCAGTACTGAAACCCGTGTTTGAGATAAAGCCAGTCGCTCTTGAGCGCTAAACTGTCGGCCTGCATATAACTCAGTGGACGTGACTCCCAGATAAGACGCTAGCTGTTTAACAATCAGGGGATCAACCTCTTCCAGACGCCCCCGTTTTAGGGCACTGGCATAAGGGCTGCCCTCAATCTCAGCATCATTTCGCAAACCCGCCACGTTGAGTGCTTTGAGGATCGGAAAAAATCCCGTTAAGTCTTGCCCTGTATCAGCAACTCTGACATTGCTACCCGGAGATTTCTGTTGTCCCAACTGAGCAATTAAATTGAGGCGGGTTTTGATCAGCTCCGGATTCAGACCTTCAGGCAGGGGCATCTGAGCAAAGGCTTGGTCAGCTTGACGGCGCAATATTGCCATCTCACCGCGCTTGTTAATCATGATGTTCTGCTGGTCTTGGAGCAAGCCTTGCAGTTCGATCGCGACTACATCAATATCTCGTTGCTCAGTGGCTCGCATCTGGCTAAGATTGGCCAGTTGATTTTGAATACGGTTGTATTCAGCTTCTGCGGCAGTGATTGCCTTCTGAACTTCTTGAATGTGACTCTGAATTGCATCGTATCGAGCCTGGACTGTTGCAGACACCTGAGCTGCGGGTTGCCCTGCTCCTTGGGTTTTTAGGACCGGCAGTGAGCCGGTGATCCGGATAGCTTCAATCGCTTGCGGGCCTATACGTCTCGCGTTTTCTTGTTCCAGTCGATAGCTATAAGCTCGCAGCGTCTCATAAATCTCCTGAACTAACTCCTGCTTCTGGCGTGCAGGGTCACGGCTAAACGTGCCAACCATGGCGCTTTGAGTTCCCAGCATTTTGCCAATGTTTCGGAGCTGTTCAGGTTTCAACCGCTCCAATTCAGCTCTAGAGGTGAACCGTCCCAAAAATTCTTGCTCTAGCGTGGCACGGTCAATGTTAGTAGGTAGGGCAAAGTCAGAGCGGATAATCGATTCTTGAGTCAGCAGTTCAATTTGTCGCTCTAGAATTGGTTGGATAACGTGCTTCTCAAAGGCAGGACGCTTTGAGCCAGTTCCCTTGAGTCCTGAAGTTGCTGCACTGTAGCGTTGAAAATGCTCAGTCATTCGTTCCTCAGCAACTCCTAGCGATCGCATGTACTGTTTGATGTCACTGGTTTGAGACATCATGGTTTTGAGTTGAGCCGCAGACTTGAAATCCCCAATCAATTCACTAGGGGCTGTGCCCGTAGCGGAGAGAATTTTTGCTTCAAGTAAAGTGCGTTCTAACTGCCGAACTTTATTGAATTGCCCCTCGCTTTTCTTCGAAATCTGATCGGGAGCAAAATCATCAGGTCGGAATCCCAGGACCCGACCCAAGGCGTTCAAGTCAGTATCTGACAGAGCCCCTAAGTTTTGAGCAGAATATGCTTTTTCCAAGGTCTGTTTAGTTTTGGTCTCCCCAAGCGAGCGATAGTTACTCTGATTCTTGGCAGTTTGATAAATCCGTTCTAAATCAGAGCGAGCAAGCGCTTCATAGCCATATCGACCCGGTGTAATTGGGAAGCCTTGCCTTTGCTGTGCCATGCTCTGGGTGGCAGTTGCTGAAGTTGCTAGGGTATTTGCCCCTCCTGCAACCTGCATCTTGGCTGCAACAACCTCAACTCGCTCAGCATAGATGCGCTGAATTTTGCCACCGAGATATTCCTCCAAGCCCTTGCGGCCAAAGGCTAAACTCCGTAAACTCTCAGGGCTAAACTCTGCTGCCCCCGATTGATGCAGGCCTGCCCGCTCAGCAAGAG
>DATNPE010000340.1:0-6848 GCA_036703355.1 Allocoleopsis sp.
GCCTAGTCGAATCGCATGGTCTTTCTCGGTCAGGACTCGATCGCTTGGTAGAGCAGGATTGTCGGTTGGTGGTCACCTGTGACACGGGTAGTACCAATCTGGTGGAAATTGAGTATGCCCAGAGCTTAGGCATGGATGTGATCGTCACTGATCATCACACTTTGCCAGTTGAACGTCCTCCGGTCACCGCGATTATTAATCCTCGCTACTTGCCGTCCACTCATCCTTTAGCGCATCTCTCTGGTGTGGCTGTTGCCTACAAGTTGGTGGAAGCCCTCTACCAAACCTGGCCCGAAGTACCAGAGCAACCCCTGGCCCATTTATTAGACTTGGTGGCGATCGGTCTGATTGCGGATTTAGTCCAACTCACCGGAGATTGCCGCTACCTGGCTCAGCAAGGCATTGAACAACTCCAGCAACACCTAATTAATCATGAGGCGGGAGTCAAACCTGCTCGGCCTGGGATCGCGCGTTTATTAGAGCTGTGCAAGAAAACAGGCGATCGCCCCACAGATATTTCCTTTGGCTTGGGCCCCCGCATCAACGCCGTGAGCCGCATTCAGGGGGATGCTCATTTCTGCGTGGAGCTACTCACTAGCCAAGATGAGCAACGCTGTCGGCAGCTCGCGGAGGAAACGGAACTTGCTAACATTCGTCGCAAAGCCCTACAACGGGAAGTCACTGAGCAAGTCAAAGATAGATTGGCCCAACTTGACCTGTCTACGACGAGCGTGATTGTTCTAGTCGATACCCAATGGCCTGTGGGAATTTTGGGCCTCGTTGCAGGACAGATTGCTCAAGAATACGGTCGGTCTACAATTCTGCTGAATGCTGATGGGCCAGAGGCAATGTTATCTCCATCAGATACAACTGCACCGTTGCCATCCGAGGCGGTCTCTTTAGCCAGAGGTTCGGCCCGTTCTGTAAATCAGATCGATCTTTATCAACTGGTACAAGAGCAAGCTCACCTACTCCATAGCTTTGGCGGACACCCTTTCGCGGCAGGGCTGAGTCTCCCTGTGGCCAATATTCCTCTGTTTATCGAAGCCATTAATCGCCAACTGCGACAGCAAACCTATGGTGCAACCGCGACAGCTTCTGTCAACCCAGCAGATCTCGTAGTCACAGTGGCAGAGTTAGGCAAAACTTTATTCCGGGAACTCAAACTTCTGGAACCTTGCGGCATGGGGAATCCTGTGCCCAAACTCCTAATCCAGAACTGCTGGTTTGAGCGGGCTTGGCACCGCAACATTCAAGACTGGCAAGGAAGAAAAGTGCAGTACATCAAAACCGAATTTGTCCTCCGTGATGATTCTACTGCCATTGGTTTTCCGGGGGTTTGGTGGGGGCACTACAAGGAAGAAATGCCCTCAGGCCGCTGTGATGTGCTGGTAGAGCTGGATTTCAATACCTACGAAAATCGCCAACGGGGTCAAAAGCCACACTATGAAGTGCGCTTGTTAGAAGTGTTGGCTGCTAGTGAAGTGGTCTCCTTGAGGCAAATACCTCAGGCGGTAGACTGGCTGTTAGATTGGCGAGAAGCACCCAAAACTCCTACAGCCGAGGCAGAGGTATTGCGAATCACTCAATGTCCAGCGAGTTGGGGCGAATTACAAGCTTGGTTTCGTCGAGCGATTCAGGAAGGGCAACGATTGGCGATCGCTTATCCGCCTCCCAACCGAGTTGCACCGAGCCAAATTTGGCAGCAGCTCATTGGCATTGCCAAATATTTGAGCCGCACCGGTCGCTCTGCAACTCGCAACCAGTTACACGAAAAATTGGAGATTGGCGATCGCTCCTTGCAACTGGGTTTTCAAGCTCTCAATCTTCTCGGCTTTACCGTGACCCACACCGAGCAAGGATTTCAGGTTGAGTATCAAACCAGATCTGGTTCTACCGCAACAGAGCTACAGCTGACAGAGGCAGTGCAACAATTCCTGAAGGTTGTTCAAGAAGAGCAGTTTCGCCGCCAATACTTTTATCGAGTGCCCTTATCGACCCTCCAAGCGATCGCTCAGCAGACCATCCTGCAAACTCAACACTGATCTCAAGCTGCCTGCTAGGGCTTCATTGTACGTTGCCTTGATGCTCACACTTAAATCCCTGCCGTCGCCACTCCTGCATATCTACTTCACTGAGTGGTATGACTTCGGAACAGGAAGGTGAATAAACTTGGCTAACGACAGCCCAAAGCAAACTCCGTCCTACGTCTAGGCTAGTTTTGACCCAGGACTCCCGATTGCCAGGAACTCCTTCTTCCGGAACGATTTCTGGCTCTACCCAAATACCATGCGCTCCCAAGAGGATTTGAGCCATCCACTTGGCCCTAGGAAGATGAGTGGCAGAAGTAATCAGCTTGACTTTATGCACGCGCCACTGCCGCAACAGGGGCAGGTTGAAGTAGAAATTACCGAAAGTAGACTCAGCGCACTTTTCTAGCCAAACTTGCCTGATGGGGGCTTCAGCGCGTTGAAAAATAAGCCAAATGCAAGGGTCTTGAGAGCCTTGAGAAATCAGAATTGGGGTTTCAGGATGTTGTTTGGCGAGTTCAGTGACATAGATTTCACGGCGGATGCTACCCCCCAGAACGAAAACAGCATCAACAGACCCCAAAGCCGCCGATCGCAACGCTATCGTATTAATGAGGAGCCAAACCCCCAATAGTAGGCCGATGCCCCAAAGCCCGACTTTGCCAGGATGATGCCATCTGTTGACCCAATTCCGCCTCGAAGACCGCTGGCGACGCTTACCTTTCAGCTTCATAGCTAGCGAGAAAACCTCGATAGATCAAATTTGTATCCAAATGCTTCAAACAACAGGCTACTTGCTGAACAATTCACCGCAACTTCACTGACTCTTAAAACTTGAACCTCGTGCTATCCTGTCGAGCAACACTATCATGATTTTTAGCTATTCTGACTCTTCTACTAGATCTAACTATTATGAGTTACGATTGCTGCATCCCTAGCGAGCTTTAGGTTTAACTATTTTTCTATGAATGTGGACACTGCTTAAACTGTCACATGTTCAACGTAGTTTAACTCGGTAGCCTGGGTATGTTGAAGATAATTGTCTCAGGGGTAATCCAACCTTTTGACAGTTTCGCGCATGAGGAGTTGTTGCTAAAGCTAGGGACTCAACAAGCCCCCTAGAATTCACCGTGGTGCATTTTCCGGTTTTGTTTCTGAAGGCTATTAATCCAGAAGCCTTACTGCTAAGCCACTGATATTCAAACGATTTGAGCCAACTTCCAATGAACCAGTCCCCCAGACATTTCCATCTGCTTCAAGTTGCTCTTTGTGGCGGGGCGATCGCAACTGCCGCTACTCTCACGTTATTTGGTCCGGGTCTCAGTCGCTCCGTCCGAGCCGCTCTCCAAGATAGTCCTAAAACTGTTTTGGACGAAGCTTGGCAGATTGTGAACCGCGAATATGTAGATGGCACTTTTAACCAAAAAGACTGGCAGGCAGTTCGGCAGACTTTATTAGGTAAAAACTATAATTCTCGCGAGGAAGCCTACGCCGCCCTACGCAAATCCTTAGAACAGCTTAATGATCCTTACACACGCTTCATGGATCCTAAGCAGTACCAAGCTCTCAATAGTCAAACTTCTGGAGAACTGTCTGGTGTTGGGATTCGTTTAGAACTCAACGAGAAAACCAAAGTTTTGACTGTCGTAGAACCGATCGAAAACTCCCCAGCTTTGAAAGCAGGAATTCAGTCGGGCGATCGCATTTTGGCAATCAACGGCAAGGCCACGAAAGGCATGAGCGTAGAGGATGCCTCCAATTTGATCCGAGGTGATGTCGGCACCAAAGTTACACTGCGAATCGAACGAGATACCAAGTCTGCCTTTGATGTCCCATTACAGCGGGCTCGAATTGAACTGCCAACGGTGCGCTATAGTCTACGGCAGGAAGGCACAAAGCGCATTGGTTATATTCGCTTGAATGAGTTTAGTGCTCATGCACCCGAACAAATGCGGCGGGCGATTCAAGACTTGACGAGCCAAAAAGTAGATGCCTTTGTGCTTGACTTGCGGAGTAATCCTGGTGGTTTGTTGCAAGCCAGTATTGATATCTCGCGGATGTGGATGGACACAGGTTCCATCGTTCGTACCGTCAATCGTAAAGGGGAAAACGAGCAGTTAGCTGCCAATCGCACTGCCCTGACCAAACTCCCTCTTGCAGTTTTGGTAGATGGTAATTCTGCTAGCTCTAGCGAAATCTTGACGGGGGCGCTCAAAGATAATGGACGCGCGACTGTCGTAGGTAGCCAGACCTTTGGTAAAGCCCTGGTGCAGTCTGTGCATTCTTTGTCTGATGGCTCTGGTTTGGCTGTAACCATTGCCCATTACTACACCCCTGCTGGAACCGATATTAGCCACAAGGGAATTACACCTGACATCAAGATCGACCTGACTGATTCTCAGCGGCAGAAACTTGCTTCCAACCCGAAGATGATTGGTACCAAGGATGATCCCCAGTACTTAAAGGCATTGAATGTGTTGGAATCAGAGTTTGCTAAAGCCAAGCAGACGACAGGGGCTCAGCGCCAGAGTCGCAACACTTGCCTCATTCCAGGGTTGACTTGCCGTTCTGATGCTCAGTAGTTTGCTGAAGCCCTCAGCATAAAAGTCTCGAAAGTTAGGCGCTTCCTGAGGGGAGCGCTTATTTATTGAGCATCAAAGTTGAGATATGCCTTCAAGGCTTTAATCGTATTTGACTGACCAGGTGCTCTAGTTCCGGCAGAATCAGCTTCTGCATGGCTAGGGTTACGGCATTTGTAGAGCCCGGAAGGGAAAAGATCAGCTTGGTTTGATACACACCCGCCACGGCTCTAGAGGCGATCGCCCTAGAACCAATTTCTTGATAACTCAGCCAGCGAAATAGTTCTCCAAATCCTGGTAGGGTTTTCTCTAACAGTTGTTCGATCGCGTCGTAGGTGGTATCTCTGGGAGCGATGCCAGTGCCCCCATTCAAGATCACTACGTCTAGATCTGCTTGTTGGCTCAAAGCTTGTAGTTGCGCCTGAATTTGAGCAGGTTCGTCTGGGAGGAGGGTGTACTCATGAATCCGATGCCCTGCGGCCAACAGTAATTGCTGAATCGCTTGACCACTGCGATCGCTCTCCACTGAACGAGTGTCACTCACCGTGATCACAGCGCAACTCACAACCAAATGGGCCGCATTAGGATGGGGTTGGTGAGTCATGGAATTCCTTCTCAGCTTTCCTAAAGTGCTGGAATGCCCTCAATCCTGGTAATGGCGCAAAATCTGATCACGTGGGGATGAGGGCAGGCTATGGCATGTTGGTTGGAGCGAGCAACAAAGACCAACTAAGACTTGCTGAACCCAAGATCGTGCTCTTCGGCATAGCGCTCCATGAACCGCATAAAGCGATCCCACTCGTCAGAAGACTTCATGTAGTAAAAAGCTTCCAGCGCTTCTGGTTGACCATTGACAAACTTGGCTTTGACTTCCTTGGTGGAAATTTCTCCTTCTTCGTCAATCAAGTACATGCCTGTGATGGCATCTGTACTGTTGGCGCTTAAAGCCTTGGGCCGCTCAAAATAGAAGGTTGCTGTGCCATTGCTACCATCGCGAGAACGAGTCAGGCGAACGTCAGGAATCGCATCTTCGGTAATCCCTCTGGAGAATTGAATTTCAGCCATGTGTTTAGAAGTAAATCTTAAATGGACAGTTAACTATTCTTAATCATATAGATCAGTCGCCTTAAATCAAAACTGCTTAGGGACCAGAGGCTAGAGAGTAGAGGATAGCAGGAAGGAGTAGGGATCAGGAGGCAGTTGTCCTGGAGGGGGAAGCCTCACCAACACAACTGCCCAGCAAAAGCCTAGGCGACCACGATGTAGGGAGAACTAATGGCAGGCGATCGCCCTGCATTCACCAAAGCTTGGTAAACCATTGCGGTCACTTCAGCGCGAGTGGTTTCTCGGTTGGGGTTCAGTTGCCCCACAGTAGGGAAGTTCACCACCATCCGGCGTTTAGTGGCAGTTGAAACAGCGCCACGCGCAAACGGTGGAATGGAGTTTTGGTCGCTGTAGATGCTCAAGACCGATTCGTCGCCATTGCCCAAATTTAAACCATTCACCAAGGAAACTAGCACTTGCACCCGTAGCACATTCTCGTTGGGACGGAAGGTGTTATCTGGGAAACCAGAGAGAAACCCGCCTCGGTAGGCTTGTTGAATGGCATTAGCGGCCCAAAAATCTGCAGCGACATCATTAAAGCTAGTGGCAGCTCGGATGGCAGGAGGATTGAGCGCTTTGACGAGTAGAGCCGCATATTGCGCCCGATTCATCTTGGCATCGGGTTTAAAGGAACCATCTTCAAAGCCGCTGATTAATCCTTGACCGCCTAGAGCCCGGATAAAGTCTGCGGCCCAATGGCCTTGAATGTCTGTGAAGGATGGGGTGGCTTGATCGGGATTGACAATAAAGTTAGAGGCGATCGCGGGAGCTTCACCACGAGCGACCAAAGCTTGATAGATCAAGGCTGCTACTTCAGCCCGGTTAATGTCTCGCAGGGGCTCTAGTTGGCTCACCTGGGGCTGATTCACCACCATGCGGCGTTGAGTTGCTGTCGCGACTTCATCAGTGGCGTAGCTGGGGATCTGAGCGCGATCGCTATAGGTCAATAAGATATTGGTGTTGCCGCCTGTGAAGCCTAAACCGCTCACCAAGGACACGATCGCCTGGACACGGGTTAAGTTTTGTTCCGGTCGGAAGGTGTTGTCGGGAAAACCAGAGACGAATCCCATTTGAGCCGCTTTCTGAATTGCCGCTCTTGCCCAAAAATCGGTTGGCACGTCAGCAAAATCTGTCG
>DATNPE010000341.1:0-2072 GCA_036703355.1 Allocoleopsis sp.
GCCCCAATCGGTAACTGATCCACCCGATTCACCGCAGATTCCATCATCTGCATCAGTTCGCGGATATGCCCGCCACAGGAGACACATAACTTTTGCAGCGTTTCAGCAGAGTCAAATATTTGAGTTGCTAAATCTCGTGTCGGAGCATGAGGTCGCACTCGGCGCTGGATTACCTCTCGCAGTTTTTCTAATCCAGCATCATGGGTCGTTCCTTCTCGCTGCTGCACCATCACCATCGGTAACACCAGCGTCCTGCCGTAAATTGTCTGCAACTCATTCGCCCACTTGGAATACACCAGCGCTATCGGCACTGTATAAATCAGGTGGCAGTCTAGCCCCTTGAGTTGCTCACTGCGATCGAGAAAAATTTCTTCATGGTTACTGCGCCCATTCTCCCGAAAATCGATGGGAATTCGGTCCAGATTATCCACAATCATCGCCAATTTGGTCTTGCCATCTGGTAAATGGTGACGAGCATCAGCAATAAACTCGTTCAGGGCAGCCAGCAGCGTAGTAGTGTGAGGATTGATTCGCTCCCGAATTTTGGCCCGTTGGGTAGGCTCAGCCCGAATGCTAGCCGTCAGCTTGGTAAATACCATCAGCGACTGCTCTAAGCCAATTTTTTCTAAAGAAACATCCATCTGAGCTAAGTCTTTCAACTCTTGCCAGCGGTCTCTGAGCCAGTTCTGAAGCGGAGCCACATTAGCCGAGCGAATTTCCTTCAAAAAGCGTCGGGTGCAAGCCAACAAAATGTCGATATACTCCACATTTTGCGGGTCGATATCTTCTTCATCTGCCTCAAAGTACACCACAAAGAAGCCATGCTCCTCCAAGCTTTGTTGCAAGCGGCGCAGTTCGGTAGATTTGCCGCTGCCTCGATGACCCGTATAAAGCTGATAAGTGGTCTGGTTTGAGTTCCGAATCCGCTTCCCCAAATCACTCACAATGTCCTCATCGCCCCGCACCTCCCGACAGTCTACATACTGGGGATCGCCTGCTGGTAAGGGACGAGCTGGATCAAACGAGTTGTAAATCTTGGTTAAGAGATCACTCATCAGCAGTCGGCTCGCTCTGGCTCAAGGTATTCGTGGTTTATTGTAAATCCGTTTCGACGGTTGTTTGCTGGCTCAGTGGTGCGATCGCCTACGAACAAGGCGGGCAAGATGCCCGCACTACACTTACTTTTGCCAATTGTTAAAGCTAGGGCTACCCGACAGATGGCGCTAGTTCTGCTTCATCACTTTGTTCATCATTGACTCGCCGCAATGAGGCTTTGTTGAAGGCAGGGAACTTGAGCTGCGGATATTGGGCTTTGGCTTGACGTAGTTCCTCAAAAATGGGGTCGTCCAACCCTGTGATCACACACCAAACCCGCGATCGCGTTAGAGCCACAAATGCTTCGTTGCGCTTGTGTAGTTCGCTTTCTTGTTTCCAAGCCAGAGGCCGAGTCGCACAGTGAAAACGACAGGCGTAGACTTTCCAGGCTTCGTTCCCTTTGGCCCGATGGATATTGGCTAAAGTCACCTGTCCAGGCCGCACAAATTCATTGCGGTTCGTCTCTCCACCCGCCATAAAGCTTTTGACGCCATAGGCGGTCAGTTTAGCTTGGAAGCTTTGCCAATACTGTTTCTCATTCTCCCCGGACAAAGCAGTGACTAAAATATCGCTGGGTTGAAGTCCGTGGCGCAGGTCATTGACAATTTGCTGCGCGACCCATTCTTGTTCATCTGCTTCTATGGCAAAAGCTTGGAGGCTTAGCAACTCGGCGATCGCTTCTTGGGCTTCAAAGTTTTCTTGGTCAATCGGGTGCAAATTCTTATCGGCAGAGCGGGCGATCGTCATCGGTTGTCCTGCCTGGACACTGGCATCGGTAAAGTCGCCTTCCAGCACGTCGTAACCTAGTTTTCGCCATTCGGCTTGGTTGCTGACTCCCTGTAAGGGGCCGCCAGTTCTCAGCAAGCCCATATTGATGGCTTGGGCGGTCATCAAGAGGAGTTGCGGAGTGCGGTAGCAGCGATTCAAGTTTTCCGACTTCCGAATTGAGGTGCCTTCGTAGAAAAAGGAATGATTTT
>DATNPE010000342.1:0-4828 GCA_036703355.1 Allocoleopsis sp.
GTCAGAAAAAACAAGTAATAAGCATTGAGCTAAAATCCATGACCTCCTAGCAACTGACTAGGAGGTTTTTAGTGACAATGTGAGCTTAAGTTTATTTGGTTAAAATTATGTAGGAATTAAACAGAGAAGAATATTTAGTCATTATTAGAATCAAACAGAGTTCCCGTATTCTCTTCTATATAATCCAAAGCGTTGATAATCTTTTCTTGTGAAGCAGCTATATTTCTTGAATTTATTTCTATATGGCTTAACAAGTCTATTATTGCTATAACTCCTTGAGTAGAAATATAAATAAAGAAGCAAATAACTATAGACAAAACAACTCCAGACACAAGATTGTCTGACTGAGAGCCAACAATAATACCTGCGGAAAATACAGCGAGATAGCCTAGAAACTGAATTGTTTTTAGCGTTGCGACAAATCCTATATAGAGCTTCCCTTCGCTGTATTTTGTTTCATGCATAAGTAGGTTCTTTCAAGCTATTTTTTCTGATTTCTTTAGATGGTACGAAATTGAATCCTAAAAAGTAGGGTGGTAATACTCACCCTACTTCTACTAAGGGCTAGTTGTTAACAGCCTATCCTTAATTACGCACCTACCGCTTCCTTGGCTGCGTAGAGAACTTCAGCTGTGATTTCGCCGATACCGCGATCGCGAGCGAATTTCTCGGTGTTGCGCTTCACCTTGCCTCGGACAAAACCGGGGATTTTGTTCAGTTCAGCTAGGCCATCGCGGCTCCAACCTAAGTCAGAGTCGGCAGAGATGCCCTTGGTGATCACTTCCTTGGTGTCGTGACCGCCGAAGATTTCTAGCAAGTGGTCTTCCATGCCGAGAGTGAAGGAGTTGTAGACCAAATCAACGACTTGGTTCGTGCCTTCGTAGCCGAGGAAGGGCTTGTAGCCAATCGGGAAGTTTTGGATGTGGATGGGAGCGGCAATTACACCGCAGGGAATATCTAGGCGTTTACCGACGTGACGTTCCATCTGGGTGCCGAAGATGGCCGAGGGTTCTAGGCGGGCGATCGCGTCTCCAATGGCTGCGTTGTCATCGCTGATCAAGATTTCGTCGCAGTACTCGCTCACCTGCTCGCGGAACCAATCGGCATCGTACTTGCAATAGGTACCCGCTAAAACGACATGAATGCCCATCTCACGAGCCAAGATCTTGGTCATAGCAGCAGCGTGGGTGTTATCGCCAAAGACGACCGCTTTCTTGCCTGTGAGATTTTGGCAATCGATGGAGCGGGAAAACCAAGCAGCTTGGGAGACATGCAAGGTTTGCTCGTTGATGAAGTCTTCGTAGTCAACGTTTGCCCCTTGCTCGTTGATCACTGCTTGAATCTTGCGGATGCAGCGAGCGGTCTCGACTACGCCCATTGGCGTGATGTCTACATAAGGTGTGCCAAATTCTTTTTCGAGGTAGCGAGCTGCCATCAAGCCGAGTTCACGGTAGGGCACTAAGTTGAACCACGCTTGGGGTAGGTTCTTCAGGTTGTGAACCGATGCACCTTCGGGAATCACTTCATTCACTTCAATCCCCAAGTCTGCCATCAACCGTTTTAGCTCGGTGCAGTCGTGGTGGTTGTGGAAGGCCAGGGTGGAGATGCCAATGATATTGACCGAGGGCTTGGCGGTTTTGCCTTCTGGCAGTTCGCCTTTTTTGCGGGCTTTCTCGATGTAGTACTGAACGATTTGCTCCAGGGTGCGATCGGCGGCTTGCATTTCGTTGACGCGGTAATGGTTCACGTCTGCGAGCAGCACGTCGGCTTGAGATTCTTCCTGGGCGCGATTGACGAAGTTTTGCAGATCTTCTTGCAGAATGCTGGAGGTGCAGGTCGGCGTGAGCACAATGAGGTCAGGATGCTCTTCTGCGTCTTTGCGGGTGATGTTATCTACTACTTTTTCTTGAGAGCCACGGGCCAAGACGTTGCGGTCTACGATGCTGGCGGTCACTGGGGTGAAGTCTCGCTCGCGCTCTAGCATCGATCGCATGACGTTGAAGTAGTCGTCGCCCAGAGGCGCGTGCATGATGCCATGAACGTTTTTGAAAGAACTGGCTATGCGGAGGGTGCCAATGTGGGCGGGGCCTGCATACATCCAGTAAGCCAATTTCATATCCGGTGCTCTCCCTTAATCTCGGTTGTTATCGACCACTCCGCTGAGGGATTTTGCAGGAGTTAAAACCTTGGGCAAGATGTTCTGACACCAATGAAGTAACGGCTCAGCGATCGCAGTGATGGGTGCTTGTGTGAGTCGTTTTTGATTGTCTCAAAGATGGCGGGAGGGTGAGTGTGGGCACATTGGGGTTGGGGAGAGGGGCGCGATCGCTGAAAACCCTTATCTGTTTTGAGGTTTAGGGGTTTGTTGGGTGGCTAAATGGGTGGGGGATCTGCAATGATTTTTAATTGTTTGTGATTTGGCTTAAAACGATTGGTTGTTGGGGTTTCTGGGGATCAGCATTATGAAATCCGAGCCTTGGGGGCACTCGCCCCCAAACCCCCGCTGAGAGACGGTTGCGTCCCTCAGACTCCCTCCAAACGAATCTGACTTTAAGTGTTTCGAGTCTTTGGTTGTGTAAGAGATTGGCTATTGGTTCGTAGCTCCTCACCCCTCACTTCTCACTCCTCACCTTCTGACTCCCGGCTCCTGGCTCCTGACTCCTAGCTTTTCATCCTTCCTCCCTCATCCCTCATCCTTCCTTTAGCGCTTTCCGCTGAGCCTCAAATAACTCTTGGATGCCTTTTTCGGCGAGATCCATCATTTGATTCAGGTGGGTGCGGCTGAAGGCTCCTTCTTCGGCGGTGCCTTGGACTTCAATCACGCCGAGTTGGTCGTTGAGGACGACGTTGAGGTCTACTTTGGCGGCGACGTCTTCGACATAGTTGAGGTCGAGGATGGATTGGTCTTCTAGCCAACCAACTGAGACGGCGGCGATCTGGTGGCGGATGGGCGATCGCTCTAGTTCTCCTTTCTCGATCAGTTGGGCGATCGCGTCTTGCAGGGCGACGAAGCCTCCAGTGATGGCGGTGGTGCGGGTACCAGCATCGGCTTGCAGTACGTCGGCATCGATGACGATGGTGCGTTCACCTAGGGCTTCCATATCCAGGGCGGCGCGGAGGCTACGGCCAATTAAGCGTTGGATTTCTTGGGTGCGTCCGGAGAGCTTGAGAAATTCTCGTTCTTGGCGTTGGGGGGTGGCACCGGGGAGCATCCGGTATTCTGCGGTCAGCCAGCCTTGGCCTTTGCCTTCCAAAAATCTAGGCACTTTGGGTTGGATGGTGACGGTACACAAAACTTGGGTGTCGCCGCAACGGGTCAAGACGGAGCCAGCGGCAAATCGGGTGAAGTGACGCTCGAAGCTGATGGGACGCAGTTGGTCAGGTTGGCGACCGTCGGTACGCTGGAATGCCATTTTTGTAAGAAGCCCTTCTGAATTCACGCCTTTGCCTCAAACGTCTCAGTCAGGATACAGCAGTTATGGTTTGGAGTATCCTGCCGATCATTGTAGGCGTTGCAAAATTTCTTGATGCACTTGCTCAATAGATTGGTTGCTGTTGATTTTGAGCAGGCGATCGCGGTACTCGTAATAGTCCAGCATGGGCAGGGTGTACTCGCGGAATGACTCAATTCGGTGCTGGATTACCGCTGGGGTGTCGTCACTGCGTTGTCGAGCGATCGAGCGGCTCATCAATACCTCATCCGGTGCGTCCAACCAAATGGCCCAGTTGAGTTGCTGGTTTAAGTCTTCTAAGAGAAAATCCAATTCTTCGGCTTGGAAGGCGGTGCGGGGATGTCCTTCTAGGAGCCAACCTCGGCTGGTATCGGCTTGTAGCAGTCGTTGTCGCATCAGTTGAATCATGGTTTCGTCGGGAACCAGTTCTCCTTTTTCGACAAATGCCTGGACTTGCTGACCAAGGGGCGTTTGAGCGGCGATCGCCCGTCGCAACATTTCCCCCGTAGAAATTAAGGGAATTTCAAAATGGCGACACAGATTTTGAGCTTGAGTGCCTTTGCCTGCGCCTGGTCCGCCCAGAATCACCAATCTCACTGCCCGTTGCTCCTACCCGTTGCCAGTTTTTTTCATTATTAGCGGAAGTTTGTCAGAAACGATGAATTTAGATGGGAATCCCTAAAATTTCTCAGGCTTGATTAAGCTTCTCTAGCTCTGTCCTGCTCTAGATGTTTTCTCGGTTTAGACTTGGCTTAATAGCAATACCGCTTCCAATCAGCTATTGACGGACTCACACATCTAGTGTTTGATGGGGGGAGTTCGGAGCAATCCACACTATATTTTGCTTTCTGCGCTGCATCTACTGCCTGAACTGCTCGCTTTAAAGTCCTGACTGGATCGTGACGTGCCTTATGGTTTCCCAAATTGACACCCCAGCCCTGAATTCCCTGAAAACGCAAGGTCTTGGAGAACGTCGAACTGTTGCAGAGGTCAGTCGCCGCTTTCCTCACGCGATCGAAGGGTTGGTACAGGTTTTTACTTGTTCGCATCGCAGTTTCTTTACCAGTGTGATGGCACAGGCGTTACGCATCGCTGGGCAGGGGACCTCAGTTTTGGTGGTGCAGTTTCTCAAAGGCGGCATTGGTCAGGGATACGAGCATCCGGTACGGCTAGGGCAAAATTTGGACTGGGTGCGCTGCGATTTACCCCGCTGCATCGACACCCCACATCTAGATGAAACGGAAATGCGATCGCTGCTGGAGTTGTGGCACTATACTCAGACTGTTGTCATGCAAGGTCAATATGACCTCGTGGTGCTGGATGAGTTAAGCTTGGCGATTAATTTTGGCTTAATTCCAGAAACAGAAGTGCTGGCA
>DATNPE010000343.1:0-5470 GCA_036703355.1 Allocoleopsis sp.
CACGCGATCGGGCCAATTGACGATTATTACCATGCACAAAGCCAAAGGCTTGGACTGGGATTATGTCTTCCTGCCTTTTCTGCACGAGCAGACGATTCCGGGCGGTCTGAGGGTACTGCCGCAATCCCAATTTCTCGGCGACTTCACCTTGGCAGAAGTAGCTCGCGCCCAGATCCGGGCCAGCTTGCATGGTCAGTTTCCTTTACCAGATGTCACAGCGGCTTGGGAGCGGGCAGGTCAGCTAAAACTTGCTGAAGAGTTTCGACTGCTCTATGTCGCCATGACCCGCGCTAAACGACTGCTGTGGATGTCTGCGGCTCAAAAAGCCCCCTTCACTTGGAGCAAACCTGACAATCTAGAAGACAAAAAACCCTGCCCCGTTTTACCTGCCCTGAAGCGTCAGTTTCCTGGAGCAGTGATTTCCTAATGACTGAATATGAAAAATGCGATCGCCCTCTATTTTTTAGAGTTGCGATCGCACCAGATTTATTTTGTTAGCAGTCAATCAAGGATTACTGGAAATTTTTAGGGCCTTGATAACCGGATAGCTCAGCCAATTTCTCTAGAGATTGGGTGCCCCCGTAGAACTGCCCGTTGATTTCCCAAGTGGGGTAACCTTCAATCTTTTGCGCTTTGCAGACTTCGGGTTGAGCATTCTGACCAGCGGGATCACACTCAATGTAATTGATTTGCTTGGCACCCTCACGACCAAATAGTTGCTTTTGGTCATTGCAATGGGGACACCAATAAGCGCCATACATTTTGGCCCCAACTTGGGTCAGGTGCTTGGCGAGAGCAATTTGAGCGGGTCCAGAAGTCGTGGTCACTAAAGCACCCGTCTCCCCAGAACCGGAGGCAGTCGTCTTTCCAGTGCCATCGATGTTGGCGTAAACTCCCAGCGTTCCGACCAAAGTCACCAACGCCACCGCTACCCCTGTAAAAAAGATTTGTCCCACATCTTCCCAATCGCGGCCAAGGACCGTGAGAACGAGGAAGCTGAGCGAGAACAGCGCCGATGCTAGGCAATAGAGACACAAGGCTTTGATTTCAAAGGCCAGCAGATACATTAAGTAGCCGCTGAATACCGTCATCGCGGTGCCGATCGCCAACATTAACGGCCAAGTCCAGTTCTCTAACTTAACTTGCAAGTCCTTATTCGTAGTCGAGTTTGCGACGAGCGGTGCGATCGCAAAAATCCCCATACTGGCATAAGCCAAAAAGCCAAATAGAGTCAGTGGCAAGCCAAACACGGTGGCGTAGGGGCTAGAAAGTACCTGTTCGCAGCCGCTAGTTGGGCAGGCCGCAGACCCTCCCGCTAACTTAGTAATGGTTAGGTAGCCTGTTCCTACAGCTCCCACAGCCGCGATCGCGGCAATAATCACGCGAGACCAGCGATGAATCCAAGGAGTAGAACGTCGGCGTCTCATAAAACCCCTATGCAATTAACTGAACTTGATCATTGCCAATCTAGCTTATAGCAACCACCCAGCGAATGACTGCTCCAACACTTCAGCCACCCATCACTCAGAATAAGAATGAGCCGTCACTGAAGGGATAGACTTGGCTTGGCCTTTCATGGCTAAGCTGCGACGCATGGATTCCACAAAGCGACTCACCCGGATGGGGTCTACAGGTTGCTCAATCCGACCATGCCGCTTGAGGGAGCTAGAAACAATTACGCCATCTGCTGCTTGAATCAGCGAGGGAATATTCTCCCAATCTGCGCCACTGCCAATGAAGACAGGAGTGCCGTTCGCTGCCGCAGTCGCCAATTCCAAATCCTCCAGGCTCGGCGGACTCCCTGTAGCCCAACCCGATAGAATCACCCCATCGGCCAAACCACGCTCAATGGTTTCTTGCACGGCTGTGGTGAGGTTGGGTGATCCCAGAGGCCGAGCGTGCTTCACCAACACATCTGCCAAAATCTTGACATGGCTACCTAATTCCCGACGATAGCGCAGCAGTTGATGGGCTTGACCTTCAATTAAGCCCTGGTCAGTCGCCATTACACCTGTCAGCACATTCACCCGAATAAAGTGGGCACGGACACAAGTAGCGATCGCCATTGCGCTCTGAGCATCGTTGCGAAGCACATTGATCCCAATCGGTACCGTCACTAGGTGCATCAGTCGTTGCACGATCAGGCTCATGGCACTTACCACGGCTGGATCAACACGATCTTTAGCAAACGGGGCATCAAAAAAGTTCTCGACAATGATGCCGTCTACGCCACCCGACGCGAGAGCCGTGGCTTCCTGCTCGGCGCGATCGATGACAGCCTTGAGGCTTCCTCCCCAACGCGGCGAGGCTGGTAGCGGCAACAAATGCACCACACCAATGATGGGATTAGCGGTTTTGAAGATGTGATTTAAGTCCACTTGCTTAAAATATCTCGGACTCGGCGGCAAAGGTCAGATAATCAAAATGATAACTTCTTACCGCACTTCTATTCGCTGTAAAGATTGATTCGCTCGATCCGCTTTCCATCACTTATTTATTGCGACATTCCCAGAGTGGAACTGATCCCAAGCTCGCGATCGCCTTGTCTCAGCACTATTTCAGTTAACAGCAACCGCTACCTACTAACCGCTATCTACTCACTTAATATGTTGTAACCGTTAAATTGTGCGATATGATGGGCGTTCGTGCTATTTAGCGATTGCAGTCAACGGCCTCCATCGGACAGCAACCCAGCGGGGGTGGAAAGGCGATCGCAACAGTCTCAACGACCTGACCTATCCCTGTCTCAACAATTACTGAACTCTGAACTTCATGGGCAATAAGCCAACTATTTCTGTCGCACATTTAGGTTGCGAGAAAAATCGGATTGACACTGAACACATGCTGGGTCTGCTGGTAGAAGCAGGCTATCAAGTTGACACCAACGAAGATTTAGCCGACTACGTCATCGTCAACACTTGCAGCTTCATTCAAGCGGCGCGAGAAGAATCGGTTCGCACCATTGTGGAATTGGCCGAAGCCAACAAGAAAGTGGTGATCACAGGCTGCATGGCGCAACACTTCCAAGAAGAGTTGTTGAACGAGTTACCCGAAGCCGTTGCCCTAGTTGGGACGGGTGACTACAACAAAATTGTCAATGTCATCCAGCGAGTAGAAACCGGGGAGCGCGTCAAGGAAGTCACTCCAGAACCCACCTATATTGCCGACGAAACCACGCCTCGTTACCGCACAACCACTGAAGGTGTAGCTTACCTGCGCGTCGCCGAAGGTTGTGATTACCGCTGTGCTTTCTGCATTATTCCGCACCTCCGGGGCAATCAGCGATCGCGCACCATTGAGTCAATTGTGGCGGAAGCCGAACAACTAGCAGCCGAAGATGTACAAGAGCTAATTCTGATTTCCCAAATTACCACCAACTACGGTTTAGACATCTATGGCGAACCCAAGTTGGATGAGTTGATCCGAGCCTTGGGCAAAGTTAATGTGCCTTGGGTACGGATGCACTATGCCTACCCCACCGGACTCACCCCCAAGGTAATTAAGGCGATTCAGGAAACTCCAAACGTCTTGCCTTACCTAGACTTGCCGTTGCAACATTCGCACCCAGAAATTCTGCGAGCGATGAATCGGCCTTGGCAAGGTCGTGTTAACGACAGCATTATTGAGCGGCTCAAAACTGAACTGCCGAATGCGGTGCTACGTACGACTTTCATCGTCGGCTTCCCTGGCGAAACCGAGGAACACTTCGAGCACTTGTTACAGTTCGTCGAGCGCCACGAGTTTGATCACGTCGGGGTGTTTACCTTCTCGGCTGAAGAAGGCACCCCTGCTTATAGCCTGCCGAATCAAATTCCACAAGCTATAATGGACAAGCGTCGTGATGCGTTGATGGCCCTACAACAACCCATCTCCTTGAAGAAGAATCAAGCTGAGATTGGCAAAACCGTTGACGTTCTGATTGAGCAAGAAAATCCTGAAACTGGCGAGTTGGTTGGGCGTTCGGCTCGCTTTGCTCCAGAAGTAGACGGTGTGGTTTACGTTCAAGGCGAAGCTTCACTGGGAACTCTAGTTCCAGTCACGATTACTGACGCTGATGTTTACGACCTCTACGGTCGCATTGCACCCTAGAAAAAATTAAGTTGGACAATTTTGTCACTTAGGTCGTAAAATTTCTTAATATAACAGCTATTGACCTAGCGCACTCCTGCGCAGGTTAGTTACAGAACCTTGGCAAGACCAGGTAGAGGGTTCTAGCCGCAAGTTTTTAATGGCAATGTCCCTGTTTAGGGGGTACAGCTTGCAAATTGCCGCAGTGGATAAAACCTTCTAGATCAATACGCTCAGTCTTTGGCAGGGTTCAAACGGCGGACGGCATCCCGTCGAAGCTCGTGGAGGGTAAAGTCACCGTGACTCCCTGCGAAACGAGAAAACTGCGGCCAAGCTTTCGCAGCTTGGGGCGGGAGTATGCCATGCGATTCATGACCCTTATTTACTAAACTGCATGACTCTTTCGTTTCAAAGTCTCGGCCTTTCTGAAACCCGCGTTCAACATCTAGAGAAGATCGGTTTTACTACTCCCAGCGCAATTCAAGCTCAAGCGATTCCTCATTTGTTGGCTGGCCGTGACGTCGTTGGTCAAGCCCAAACAGGTACGGGTAAAACTGCTGCTTTTTCACTGCCGATTCTAGAGCGAATCGATGTGCAGAACCTAGCAGTCCAAGCTCTGATCCTGACCCCCACGCGAGAACTGGCGTTACAAGTTTGCCAAGCTATCCGGGGCTTCAATGAAGACCGTCGCTTGCACATCTTGTCAATTTACGGTGGACAGGCGATCGATCGCCAAATCATGCGTCTGCGTCAAGGCGTACAGGTGGTAGTGGGTACCCCCGGACGGGTGCTAGACCTGCTCGATCGCGGCGACTTGAAGCTCGACAAGCTCAACTGGTTGGTTCTCGACGAAGCCGATGAAATGCTCAACATGGGATTCATCGACGATGTCGAAAAAATCTTGACTCAAGTGCCTGACAAGCGGCAGACTGCCTTCTTCTCGGCCACCATGCCCCCTTCGATTCGCAAGTTGGTCAGTCGCTTCTTGCAATCGCCTGTCACCGTCACGATTGAGCAGCCCAAAGCCGCTCCTTCACGGATCAACCAGGTGGCTTACATGGTGCCCCGTGGTTGCACCAAGGCCAGAGCTCTACAACCGATTCTGGAACTAGAAGATCCCGAATCTGCGCTGATCTTTGTGTGGACTCGTCGCGCCGCCGCTGAACTCACCAGCCAACTGCAAGCCGCAGGCCACAGTGTGGATGAGTATCACGGTGACCTCAGCCAAAGCCAACGGGAGCGTCTCTTAAATCGCTTCCGCCAAAACCAAGTCCGTTGGGTCGTCGCGACTGACATCGCGGCTCGTGGTATCCACGTGGATGACTTGACTCACGTGATCAACTACGATTTGCCGGATAGCGTTGAGAACTACGTTCACCGCATCGGTCGGACAGGTCGTGCT
>DATNPE010000344.1:0-3697 GCA_036703355.1 Allocoleopsis sp.
GCGATCGCTCAACCCTGCTTCTAGAATCAAGCCGTCTGGACTACCAGCCATGTAGTTTAGCGCCACCGGACGCACCTGCTGTAACCACTGGGCTAGTTTCATCGAGCGCCGACCCGCGTCAATAATCACTCCAGGCACAGGCAGATCGGAAGCCAGACCCAGATTCAGCGGCAGCAGAGTCTCAGGCATTTCCAAAATGGGGATCGGGCGGTCATGAAAAGCTGCTGCCAGTTGTCCTGCGGCGATCGCGGCAAAGCGCCACTGTTCGCCCTGAATATTCTCTGCGATCGGGAGCGGCGGTGGTTTGTCTAGATTGAGCGGGGAATAGGGTTGCTGGGCGTAGCTATTGGCTTGGGAATACTGCTGGGCTTTTTCGCGTAGTAGCTGTTTCAGGGCAAAGGTGCGGCGTGTTGGTTCTACCTCGATTCCTAGCTCTTTACCTGCAACTTCCAGCAAACTCAGAGCTTGGGGCCGAAACACTTGTAAGCGGTCTGGTTGGTGCTGCTGCGATTCGGCGGCTGCTTTAAGTTGTGCCACAACCCAGGCGGCATTGGCTTCTGGTTGAGGACAGAGGGCGCTAAAATCCCAAGTGCGGGTGCGATCGCAAAGCAACAACTCCCAAAGTGGCTGTCCTTGCTCATCTTGTAAGGGACGACGATAAAAGTCAGCTTCCCAAATTTGCATACTGTCGTGATCCAATCAGGATTGCTTTAAGGTCGTGCGTTACGGCTTCGCCTAACACACGCTACATTCTCGGTGTCTTGGTTTGTTTATGGGCTTGTCAGCTTGCGCTGATTGATTCTCAGCCTATCAGTTAGATGGGGATCAAAGATGCAAGCCCTACAAAAAACTGCCGCAGATCCATCATCTACGGCAGCTATTGAATCGAATGAGTTAGTCAAATGAACAAGTTCAATTAACTGGTTGTCCTGAGAAGCTACAACATCTAGGACAGAGCGCTCGCCAGAATGGGTTCAGCATTAACCGCTGCGCCCGGAGCATACATTTGTCTCACATAGTCGGCCACCATGCGATCGGTGTTGAAGGCAGGGGAGTTGGTTTTGATCGAAGCCTTCATCATTTGAATCCAACCGTGGGGAATGCCACCGGCATCTTGGTTATAGTAAAGTGGGACAATTTCTTCGGTGAGGAGCCGATAGAGCGATTCTGAATCGATGCGGTCTTGCAATTCTTGGTCGCTGGTATTGGCATCTTCACCGATCGCCCAACCGTTGGTCCCTTTGCCGTCGGGGCCAGCTTGGTAGCCTTCACACCACCAGCCATCCAGGACGCTACAGTTGATCCCGCCATTAAAGCAGACCTTTTGGCCGCTGGTACCAGAAGCTTCGAGGGGACGACGAGGATTGTTCAGCCACACATCTACGCCTTGAATCAGCTTCTGAGCAGTGTAGATGTCGTAGTCTTCGATGAAGGCGACGCGATCGCGAATCGCAGAATGGCGGCACCACTCCATCAAGCGTTGGATAATCCGCTTACCTTCCTCATCGGCAGGGTGCGCCTTACCCGCAAAGATGATCTGCACGGGCCGCTCGGAGTTGCCAAAGATTTGCAGCGCCAGTTCAGCATTACGGAGGAGTAAAGCACCCCGCTTGTAAGGGCTAAAGCGACGGGCAAAGCCAATGGTGAGAATCTTGGGATCAAGCAAATGATCAGCCGCATGGATTTGGTCGGCATCTTCACCGCGTCCTTGCCGTGCTGCCTTCACCTTAAAGCGGGTATGTGCGACCAAACGCTCTTTCAGGATTTGGTGACGGGACCACAGTTCCTCGTTGGGAATTTGGTCTACCCCTGCCCACATTTGGGGATCAACCACCCGCGAGGACCAGTTTTCACCGAGATATTGGCTGTACAGGTCTCCCAGCAAAGGAGCAGTCCAGGTGCGAGCATGGACCCCGTTGGTGATGTGGCTGATGGGTACTTTGTCTTCTGGGCGATCGGGGTACAGAATGCTCCACATCTTGCGAGACACTTGACCGTGTAGCTCGCTGACACCATTGGCACCCCGACACAGGCGCAACGCCAAGACGGTCATACCGAACGGTTCCCAGGGATCGCCTAGGCGACGGGCACCCAAGGAGAGAAACTGCTCACGCGACAAGCCCAATTCAGGCCAGAAGTGAGCAAAGTAGGAGTCCATCAGGTCGGCGGAGAATACGTCGTGGCCTGCGGGGACAGGGGTGTGAGTCGTGAAGACACAGCGATCGCGCACCGAGGCTTCGATGTCGTAGAAAGATTTGCTGGTACGCTGCACTTCCAGGCGTGATAGCTCTAGCAGACAAAATGCAGCGTGGCCTTCATTCAGGTGATAAACCGCAGGCTCAATGCCCAGGGCTTGTAATGCTCTGACCCCGCCGATCCCCAACACGACTTCTTGAGCAATTCGGGTTTCTTGGTTGCCACCATATAAGTGACCCGTCAACCAGCGATCGATCGGGTCATTGTCTTCGCGATCGGTGTCTAGTAGGTAGAGCTTCACTCGCCCGACTTGTACCAGCCAGATTTGCACGTTGACGTGGCGCTGGCGAATTTGCAGCTGAATGGTAATGGGTTCTCCCGCCGCATTGGTGACCAGTTCGAGCGGCATTTGCTCAAACGGATTGTCCGTGTAGTAATCTTCCTGCCAGCCGTTGCGGTTGAGGCGCTGGTGGAAATAGCCTTGGCGGTAGAGCAACCCAATCCCCACCATTGGCACACCCAGGTCAGAGGCAGATTTGAGGTGATCTCCTGCCAAAATTCCTAAGCCACCCGAGTAAACCGGAAGGGATTCATGAATGCCGAACTCGGCGCAGAAGTAAGCCACTGGATGCGCTTGAGACAGTTGCGGAGCCACTCGACTCGCCCAAGTGTCTTTTTCTTGCATGTAGCGGTCAAATTGCGTAGCGAGACCTTGCAAGCGCTTCAGATACAGGGGGTCTTCGGCGAGCTGAGTTAAACGTTCGTAGGAAGCAGACTCTAGTAAGGCGACGGGATTGTGCCCAGAACGCTGCCACTCATCAGGATTGATGTTTTGAAACAGAGAGACATGACCATTGGCCCAGCTCCACCAGTAGTTGTAAGCCAAATCTGCTAATCGTTTCAGTGGAAGAGGCAACTTCGCACTCAGCTTAGCAGCAGGCGTCATAGCAGCAGTATTCGTCATAGATTTAAGGCTCTCGTTCTTCACTAAAATCTCGGCTCAGGCTTATCCAATGGCATCACTCCAGATGAAGCCTGAATCACGGGTCCAACGTGCTTAGTAGCGTTCAATTAACGACTGGACAAATACAAATCTTTTCGAATCAGCTTTGTACAAGCAACGTAACTCTGTACAAGCAACGTAACCAATGGGACTGGATTCTAGCTTGACAGGTGTTGCGAAGGTTAGGGGTAATTTTTCATACTCTCTAAAGCTTTGTCATCAAAGTTGTAGATAGAGCTAAAGAATTTTGTGGAGTCGTTAAGTTTTGCAAGCCGCTATCAGGACTCGATGACTAAACCTTCTCTGTGAAAGCTGAATGGCTTAGGAGCGATCGCTTCTCTGCAAGGTGCCTCCAACAGTTAGCATTAATTAGCGTCCCCTTCTTCAAGTCACTCTTGCCACTTCTGCTCCTATGAACCCTGCCCTGACTCAATTCGGCGCGCAAATGTCCCACCTGACAGGGGTGCGGGCAATCATGAAAGACATCATCGAAACCCT
>DATNPE010000345.1:0-2268 GCA_036703355.1 Allocoleopsis sp.
GATAGCTCTGACGCAGCGTAGAACATCCTGTACCTAATTCGCTCAACAGTTGAGGTATTCTGTTGATCAGTATTAACCTCAATTTTTTCTATTGAACGGCCAGAGCAGGCCAGAAAAAATCAGATAAACCGTAAATTTGCGGATAAGGTTATTAGGGGTGCGTAAAAGGCAAGTACGCAACTTGGCGTGCCAATGTCCTTTTATCGACGCAAATCAAATTTGAGTTGCAAGTTGATGACAGCTGAGGAAGCATTAGCGATCGTTGAGCAGGTTCTAGAGCAAGGCCACTTAAATAAAGTGCAAGCAACTGTATTTAAGCGCGCTTGGGAAGGATGGTCGTATTCAGAGATTGCGAGGGAATCTGGGTACGACCCTGGCTATATCAAAGATACAGGCGCGAAGTTGTGGCAGCTGCTCTCGGATGCTCTAGGCGAGAGGGTGACAAAATTTAATTTTCAGGCCGTGATTAAGCGATCGCTCACTCAGCGCCAGAGACTTGAAAGTGAGTTGGAAAACAACACCCCTGTCGCGGTTTCAGTCGCTCCAGCTTCTCTACCCACTCAAGATTGGGGAGAAGCGATTGATGTTTCCATCTTTTATGGTCGCTCAGCTGAACTCAGTACCCTAAAACAGTGGATTCAGCAAGATCGCTGCCGTTTGGTCACGCTTTTAGGCATGGGAGGAATTGGCAAAACGGCCCTGTCTGTGAAATTGGGGGAGCAATTACAGGGTGAGTTTGAGTTTTTGATTTGGCGATCGCTCCGAGATGCCCCGCCCCTGCCAGAGCTACTCACAACCCTGATTAAGTTCTTGTCCCATCAGCAAAATGACAACTTACCTGAGAGTTTGGGGGGCCAGCTTTCGCGGTTGCTAGAGCTGCTGCGAGCCTCACGTTGTTTACTCATCCTGGATAACTTTGAAACCATTTTGCAGGGCGGCAAGCGCACCGGATCGTATCGCAGTGGCTACGAGAGCTATGGCGATTTGCTAAAGCGGATCGGGGAGATCTCTCACCAAAGCTGTCTCGTGATTACAAGCCGCGAGAAACCTCAAGAAGTCGGGGCGCTAGAAGGAGATCTGCTACCTGTGCGGACGCTACCGCTGCTTGGTTTAGAGGCGATCGCAGGGCATGAGATCCTGTTGGCAAAAGGGTTATCAGGTTCAACCACCGATCAAGACAAATTGATCGAGCATTATCGGGGCAATCCTCTAGCGCTTAAAATTGCTGCCACTTCGATCCAAGATCTGTTTGCAGGTGATATTGCAACCTTCCTCGACCAAGGAACCGTCACGTTCAATGGCATTTCCACATTGCTCAGTCAGCAGTTTGAGCGTTTGTCAGAGATCGAGGCACAGGTGATGTATTGGTTGGCGATCAACCGGGAACCTGTTGCGGCTGCCGAGCTGCAAACCGATATGCTACCGGAGATCCCCAGACCTAGATTGATGGAAACGCTAGAATCGCTGAAGTGGCGCTGCCTGATTGATACAGCCAAACCCACGGCGAGTGAGAGCCGTCCGCTAGGATTTACCCAACAGCCTGTGGTGATGGAATATGTCACTGAGAAATTGATCGAGCAAGTTTGTGAGGAGATTGTCACAGTTTCCCCTCGGTTGCTGCTCAGCCATGCTTTGATGAAGGCTCAAGCCAAAGAATATATCCGCGAAAGCCAGATTCGGGTCATTGTGCAGTCGGTGACAGAGCGATCGCTGACGGTCCTAGGAGGCGCATCCCAGGTAGAACAGAAACTCAATCAGCTTCTCATCCAGCTGCAAAATCAGTCCCCTGGTTTTATCGGCTATGGCGCTGGCAATTTGCTGAACTTGTTTCGTCAGTTAGAAACCAACTTAGTGAATTATGACTTCTCTGGTTTAAAGGTCCGTCAAGCTTATCTCCAGGATGTCAATCTCCATCAAGTCAATTTTGCTCAGGCAGAATTTATCGATTGTGCTTTTGCTGCCACCTTTGGCGGCATTACCTCTGTCACTTTTAACTCAAACGGTCAACTCTTAGCCACTAGTGACACCAACGGCGACATTCACATCTGGAGAGCCGCAGATGGGAAGCAGTTAGCAGCTTGCAAAGGCCATAACAGTTGGGTGTGGGCAGTGGTGTTTAACCACGACAGCCGCATTCTAGTGAGTGCTGGCCAAGACCATACGGTGCGGCTATGGGATGTGGAAACGGGACAATGCCTCAAAACTCTGCACGGCCATAGCAGTATTGTCACCGCGATCGCCTTGGCTCCTAGTTCCAGCTTTCCAGAC
>DATNPE010000346.1:0-3156 GCA_036703355.1 Allocoleopsis sp.
GGCTTGCAATCTGCTTAAAACTTGCTGCGCGACTGAACTTAAGAGGCTGGGATCAGGCATCCTAGAGCTTTCTAGCGCTCCCTCACCCTCTAAAGCGTTGAGTCCTGGTTTACCCGCAACCAAGCGAACCCGGCGTTGCGATCGCCCCAGCAAACCCGGCGGCAGCGCGACTCGAATTACCGCCATCAACGAAGTGCAGTAGTAATCAGCCACTCGGTTCAGCAGGGTCCAGTAGGTTGGGGGAAAGAACCCTGTACTCACCACCTCCTCTACATCTCTAACCTGCGTCGGAGAAAGATCTGGTGGTAGTTGAGCTAAAAGGTGAATGGCGATCGCGCCTACCTGTTGGGCTCCAAACGGCACCGTCAAAATGTCTCCGGGCTGCACCTGCAAATTGGGCGGCAGGGCATAGGTAAACAACCCTTGTGTAGCAGGGCAATCAACCAGCACTTCGACCCACCGATAGCCGTGAGCTTCGCAAGCGTAGCTGATCCCAGACTCAGCCAGTACTGGAGTAGCAAGACTAAGACTGGAATCAGACATAGGAAAACGCATCCGATACTTCAAAGCTGAGTGAGGCCATCAATTAGCCTGTTCCCATTTTCACCTAACTTTCCCGATCCACAAATTCTCAGTGTTGAGATTGACTGCAATTCTGTCATAAAAGCAAATTAGCAAGTTTAGCCATAGAAAGAGAAGGTCTAATTGCTGAGTTCGTATTAATCAATCTCTACGTAAAATTAATATTAAAAAAGAAAGATTTCCAAGTGTTTAGACTTCAATCTAAGGAGCATAAGGCATTTCTCCCCAACGGTAGAGAAGGATTTTTTTGCCAATATGAGATCCTGTTGTTACAGAAAAGTTGTTTAATCCAACTTTAAAACTAAAAAAGTTAAATGATTCTATCGCATCTGCTTGGAGATTCTTTTCAGTGCTAGTACTTTTTCTCACTAGCGACTGCGGAATATCAACACCCTACTTAACAGGGGGGACTACTTGCAGATCCTGCGACATAAGGGCTAGCAGATCGATGCCCCCTATCGACTTGCAAAAGCCTGGTTGACTTTTTAACCCTCGGCCTAAGAAAGAAAGCGCTGAAAACTACTTTCGGCTGACTTGAATCTTGAAGTGCCTAATATAGCCGCTAGAGTAGTCTACCTCTGGTGATTTACGTAATCTATTTCAAAACTGGAATCAAATATCACTTATAAGGTTGTCTTTGGATTCAGTATGAGTGAATTTCGTGCTTCAGCTCCCTGAAAGCCTAAATCATAGCCCTACAAAGAACACTCCTAAGCCAAGTGTTACCTCATTATATGTATCCACCCAATAGCCTCTCTAACCCAGACACCCAGTTAGATTTTGATATGCGCTTTTCTGATTTCGACCCCACCGATACCTTACAGATTGAAGCAGAGCCTGACTTTGTCAGTGTGCCCACTTTTGAAGAGTCTGATTTAGCTGGAGGTGAAGCGGAGCCAAGTGCGACAGAGATGGTAACGCCTGAGGCTCTGGACTTGGGAGATAGCAGCCTCCTAGGATTCGAAGACCCCGACCCCAGCGATAGCAACCTCCTGGAATTGGACGATCCAGACTCTACCGTTCAAATCGCCAATCGGCTCTCAGGCTATAACAAAACTGTATCGGATGATGCGGTGGGAGCCTTCTTTAAGGAAATGGCCCGCTACCCTCTGCTAAAGCCAAATGAAGAAATTGAGCTGGCACGTCGGGTGCAGTACTTAGTCGAAATTGATGAACTGCATGAACGTCTAAAAAGTGAATTGGGTCGTCATCCGACTAAAGCTGACATAGCCGCAGCCCTAGAGTTAACAGAGCGGCAGCTAGAACACCGTCTATATCAGAGTCGAGTTGCCAAGCGCAAAATGATTCGCTCCAACTTGCGGTTGGTGGTTTCGATCGCCAAACGATATTTGAATCGAGGCGTGCCTTTCCTAGATTTGATTCAAGAAGGTGCCTTGGGTCTAAATCGAGCCACCGAGAAATTTGATCCCGACAAAGGCTATAAGTTTTCGACCTACGCTTACTGGTGGATTCGCCAGGGGATCACGCGGACGATCGCCAATGACGCCCGCACGATTCGCCTCCCAGTGCATGTGGTAGAGAAGCTGAATAAACTGAAAAAAGTTCACCGGGATCTGAAGCGGGAACTGGGCCGCAACCCCACCGAAGAAGAACTGGCAGCCGCTTTAGAAGTGTCGCCTCGGCAACTGCGCGAACTGCAACAGGTACGACGGCGATCGCTCTCCCTCAACCACCGCGTCGGTAAAGGGGAAGATACCGAGCTGATGGATTTGCTGGAAGATGGCAACACCCAATCGCCAGAAGCGCAGATCAGTGAAGTGATGATGAGCCAGGATATCTGGGAAGTGTTGGCCGATGTGCTGACGCAGCGGGAGAAGGACATTATTTCTTTGCGCTACGGCTTGGCGACCGGAGAACCCTGCACCCTAGAAGAAGTGGGCGGCCTGTTCAACCTTTCGCGGGAACGGGTACGACAGATTCAGAGTAAAGCCATGCGGAAACTGCGTCGTCCCCAGGTAGCGGCTCGGTTGAAAGGGTGGCTGAAATAGACCTAACCCCTAGCCCCTTCCCTGCCTAGCTTGCTTCCCCGCAGGGGTGGGAAGGGGAACAGGAGAGGCGGGTTGTGCAACTAGCTACGGTAGGCTAGAGCGAGGGCTTTTTGGCTGAAGCTAAATTGTTCTTGAGTTGTCTACCTAGTTGTGTACTTATGGGAGTGTCTGCTTCCCCATGTGTGGTGCGTCCTGCGATCGCTGCTGATGTCCCCACGATTTTTGCCTTAATTCAAGCGCTGGCGGAGTACGAGAAGTTATCGCATGAGGTGGTGGGTAGCCCAGAGGCTTTAGAATCTCATCTGTTTGGCGATCGCCCTTATGCCGAAGCGCTGGTGGCGGAAGTGGCAGGCCAAGGGGTGGGGTTTGCGCTGTTCTTTCACAACTATTCCACCTTTTTGACGCAGCCAGGAATTTATCTGGAAGATTTGTTTGTGCTGCCAGAGTACCGAGGGCAAGGAATTGGCAAAGCCTTGCTGACTTACCTGGCCCAACTGGCGGTGGCTCGTAATTGTGGTCGCTTGGAGTGGAGCGTTTTAGATTGGAATGCTCCCGCGATCGCGTT
>DATNPE010000347.1:0-9193 GCA_036703355.1 Allocoleopsis sp.
AGGTACCGAAGGAGATCAGCCAGGAACCACGACTCACTTAGAGGTGCTCTACCGCTACCGAATCTCCGACAACATTACGCTGACTCCAGGCTTCATCGTGCTCTTTAATCCAGGTAACACACCTGAAAGCGATACCGTAGGGATTGGGGCGCTCCGGACCACCTTCACTTTCTAAAGTTCTGGTGCAGTGGTTGGGGCGAATCTTGCTTTGTGCAGGAAGTCTAATATCCCAACCACTGCACCTCAACATTTAATTTTTCACCAAAAGCGATCGCCCCAGCTAAATTTCAGCCAGGGCGACCGCCTTAATATTAAGTTGATTGTTAAGTGTCACTACACTTTATTTTTCCGCACCTGCTGCTGTAGGAACGAAACGCTTCTTCAAGGCTTCCGAGCGACGCTTAGCGGTGGTGCTTAGCGGATCTGATTTCAGGGCTTCTTCATAGGCTTCTAGAGCTTGCGCCGTGAGTTGTTTCCGCTCATAGGCATGCCCCAAATTATTTAAGGCCGTCACATAGGTCGGATTCAGCTTGAGCGCTTCCTTATAGTTGCGAATAGATAGGTCATACTGCTCTTGGGCAAAGTAAGCATAACCCAGCGCGTTATAGATCAGGGCTGTATTTTCCTCGCCTTCTAAGTCAGGCGACTTCAAAGCCTTTTGCAGCTGGATCACTGCCTGAGAAAACAGCTTCTTCTCTAGATAAATGCTGCCAAGCTCATAATATTCCTCGGCTGTGCCTTTTTCTTTATTCAGCTTGTTTTGCAAACGCGAAATAGAAGTTTCAATCTTGCGGGTTTTAAGCACTTGACGAAAAATCGCCCAGCCTGCGCCTGCCAGTAGAGTGAGCAAGATTGACAAATAGACAACGGGAAGTAAGTTATCCATGTTTGTTATGTGCGAGCACCGCTAAGCAGATCTAGTTTGAGTTCAATTTACCTGGCTAGGGAGCCAACGTTTCTGTTGGTTTTACATCCCCACCTTTCATTAAAGTAGCCCACGGCAGACCCCAATAGATAGCTCGTTCTTGCAGCCAACCTTCGGAATGCCAACGAGCGATCGCATTATTCACTTGCCGCCGCAGATCGTCATACTGCACTCCTTTGGGTAGCACAACACATAGAGGCTCCGCAGACAATAAAGTTGGCAGCAGGCGATATTGTGGATATTCTTTCACCCATCCAGTCAGCACACTGGCATCTGCCGCAAAGGCAACTGCTTTGCCTGATTCCACAAGGGAGTATGCTGCCGCATAAGAATCTACACCCACCAAATCAGCATTGGGCACTAGATAACGCACTGTGGCGATGGTACTAGAACCATTGAGAGCGGCGATGGGACGATTGTTTAAGTCAGCTAGTCGTTTAATATTTGGTGCTTTGGTGACAAGCGCGGTGCCATCCAGGTAATAAGGTAGGCTAAAGCTCACCAAACGAGAGCGAGGCTCCGTTGCAGTCACCCTCGCGATCGCTAAATCTACCTGACCAGACAAGACCATTGGCAGGCGGTCTCGATTGGCCACTGGCTGGAATTGCACTGCTTCGGCTCGACCCAGGAGTTCTTGAGCTAAGCGCTGAGCCACCTCAACTTCAAAACCTTGCAACTGTTCTGCTGAGTTTTTAAAGGCTAGCGGATACAGGTTGTCCTTAACAGCAACAATCAGGTAGCCCCGCTGTTGAATTGACTTCAACGTTTCAGCACTACCTGATTGACCTGCTAAACTCAGCCCAATTACCAAACAAAGACTAGAAACTTTGCTGAAAAATTTCAGCTGCTCAAACACATTGGATGCTGCCTTACCTAGTTTTGTCCTTAGGCTGACTTTGCTTGACCTGCTAGTTCTAGAACCTTGCCAAAGCCTGCGGGGTCTAGAATAGCGAGTTGTGCCAGCATTTTGCGGTTGAGTTGAATGTCGGCCTTCTTGAGATTGCCAATTAGCTGACTGTAGCTCATGCCGTGCTGACGAGCTGCGGCGTTAATCCGAGCGATCCACAGACGACGGAAGTCTCTCTTCCGCTTACGGCGATCGCGATAGGCATTCCGCAATGCCTTCATGACTTGTTGGTTAGCGGTACGGAAAAGGGTGGAGTGAGATCCACGGAAACCTTTCGCTAGCTTGAGAATCTTTTTGCGGCGCTTACGAGCGACATTGCCGCGTTTTACTCGTGTCATTGGTTCGTTATCCTAGGTAACTTTTATAGATAAGGGAGCATCAACCGCACGTTTTCTTCGTCTCTTTCGTTCACAACTGCTACTTGAGAGAGCTGGTTTTTACGCTTAGCACTTTTGTGCTCTAGCAAGTGGTTTTTGAAGGCTTTACGGCGCAGGATTTTACCACTGCCGCTGGCTCTAAAACGCTTAGCAGCAGCCTTACGAGTCTTCAGTTTTGGCATGGACTGGCTTTAATTCGACACGGTCTACAATTTTATCGCTACTTTGTAACTGATAGCAAGGGGTGATGCTAATTACGTTTCGGTCTGCAAGGCTAGAGTTTACGATGCTGATGGCGATCGCTGCGGCCACAGATAAATCGCTCCCGATAACCAAGTGAGGAGCACAGAAATCCAAAAGGCAAGCAGACTAGGAGTCGCCCAGATGGGAGGCAAAGGCGCAATTAAGAGCGCGATCGCTAAAATTTGGCTCACCGTTTTTAGCTTGCCCCAGATGTTTGCCCCGGTAATTGTGCCGCCTGTCATGGCAGGATTCACTCGCCAACCTGCGATCGTCAGTTCTCGACCCAAAATCAAAAATACCCCCCAAGCAGGCACTTGACCTAACTCAATTAAGGCCAGCAGTGGGGCCAACACCAACAACTTATCAACCAAAGGATCAAGAAACTTACCTAAATCTGTTACTTGATTCAGCTTGCGAGCGAGATAACCATCCAACCAATCTGTTCCTGCTGCAAGCAAGAAAACAGCCAGACAAAACCAACGAGCTGCTGGAGTAGGATCATGTAAGCCATACAGGAGCAAAGGCACACCCAGCAAGCGAGATAAGGTGATCCAGGTAGGAATCGTCATAAAAGTTAGAGTCAGTAGTTAGGACCAAGCTAGCTATGTGCGTTCCTTTGACATAGTACGACTCAGGCTCCGCACCAAGGTCATCTAGAAAGCCAAAAGTGAAGGCCAACTTTTTACCGTCAGCCTTCACTTTAAATTATGAAATTCTTAGGAGTTAAGGACGCTAAACCAGCTAAAGCTTAGCAAGCACCATCTTTGTTGAGTACCACACTAATGGTTTTGATAATTAGGTAGAGATCGTAAGCGATCGACCAGCGACGCTGATAGCGTAAGTCTAAGCTGACAACCTGCTCAAATTCTTTGACTGTAGAGCGGCCATGCACCTGCCACTCGCCCGTCATTCCAGGCTTCACATTGAGTCGTTGCCAGTGACGGCCATTGTACCGTTTGACCTCATCAACGGTAGGAGGGCGAGTGCCAACCAAGCTCATATCTCCCATCAACACATTCCAAAACTGAGGCAGCTCATCTAAGCTCGTGCGGCGGAGAAAGCGACCGACCCGAGTCACCCGAGGATCATCTTGGTTTTTGAAGATATGTCCCTTGGCTTCATTAGCAACGAGATGCTTCAGTTGCTCAGCGTTCGCCACCATTGAGCGAAACTTCCAGATCCGGAAGGGTTGGCCTTGACAACCGCAGCGCACTTGACTGTAGAGGATGGGGCCTGGGTTATCAAGCTGAATCGCGATCGCCACTGGAATCGCAATCACAGCCGTTAGGAGCAATCCTACTAAAGCACCCATAATATCAAGGAGACGCTTGACTTTACTGTTAACCGATGGGTGCATTTCAGCAGTAGAACCGAATTTGGTGAAACCACTGGTGGTGAAAGTAGTAGGAGAGAAATCAGAAGTTATAGTCACAGCTGATGGGTGAGTCACTCTAAATGGTCAGTATCCTCACCTGCAAATATACGAAGTCCTCTTTACAAAAGAGAAGGAAAACACTGGAGATTCGCTCAATCTTTGAACTTGCTACCCGTTATATAAAATTCTGATGTGGCTTTAGCTGAGGAAAACGCAGATCAATGTCACTTGAGAATGATCCTTAAGCACTCTTCTCGGTCAATCCCTGTAGTAAAGCGGTGATAGGAGCCTGTAAAAGCGCCGTTTCACTGCCCAACTTTTGGCAGCAGGTCGCAATTATCCGCAGCAGTACTCTACGGATACTGATTAAGCTTGGTAGACTCAGAGCCAGCAATGAGGGTAGATCTACGGCTCAACTGGGAGCTGTAAATTGACGGCGAACGGCTCTTCTAAAGTCTTGTAAGTATTGACCATCACCTGGCTGAGATACTTCTGTAAACGCCGACATTGCTCTAAGTTGGGGCGATACAATTGGTTGCCCTCCTTGAAAAAGAGAGGCGCAGCGGTTAAGGCTTGAGCATCTAAGTATTGTTTTGACGAGTCTGTCAGTAGGTTTCTATCTTGCTCAGAAGGCACTAGACCCAGCGGTAAATGTCCTTCTAGAAGCGCCAGAATATGCAGCTGGCAAGCATGGGTATTAATGCCTTGACGCTCTAGCAGTTGCATAATTCCTGCCACCGAGACAGGCTGGGCTGGGAAAGCTCGCAATAATTCTAGGAGTAAGAAGTAATCGCCGTACTGTTGGCGAGGTAAGTCTAAAACTTGTGGATACAACGGCAGGGCGGCCAAGCCATAAGCGACACGACTGCAAGAAACTAAGCGATCGCCTAAAGCCACACCTCCCAGTTCTGAGGTGTCAGCCGTTGTCGTCCCATTGTTCTCGTCAGGTTGCTCTACTACCCGATCTGCTAAATTCGAGCTGCGATCACCTTGGTAAGTATCTTGAACAATGGTGGCGTTCGGTAGCTTCTGCCGCAGCCAACGGGCGATCGCAGGTAGGGAAGCCGTCCCACCCGTACAAATTGCCTGATTGATCGCTTGAGTTGGCAAACCTGTCTGACTCAGAAGTACATTTAATTCTCGGTTTAATCGTTGAATGAACGGGAGAAAGACCTGGCTTTCGAGTTGCCGCCGCATGGTCATCCAGCGCTGATTTCCGAGTTCAAACGTAAATTGATCTTCATGCTGCAAAATCAACTTGATGTGTCTCGCAGCTTCTAACACACTTTGGCCTAATGGCGAACTTTCTAATCGTTGCTGGAGGCGATGACGAGTCTCTAAATCTGGCTCACCAGGTATCGGCAGGGGGAGCGTGTCTAAGCCTAAACTATCCCAAGCCAAACCATCTAAAGCGGAGTTTTCCACCTGCCAATTCCATTGGGTTTCTGGGGCATTCCCTCGATTGACAGTCCGAGGTTGGCGGAACCACTGAGGATGTAAAAGCTGGCAAATAATATCTTGGTCAATCGCATTGCCTGCGTAGGGCAAGCTACGGAGGGTAAAGTCACTGTAGGCCATTTCTGCCAAGTGATCGGGCAGATTTACCAGAAGCATTTCTGTACTGGTAGCGCCTGCATTAATCACGAGCGTACCCCCCTTCCACTGGGGTCGCTGGGGATGACGCAGCCCTGATAATACCGCCGCGATCGCATCCTCTACAAAGAAAATCTGGTCCGGGCGAGTCACCAACTGAGCGTCTAAAACGGCTTCTCGCAAATTGAAGTTATAGGTGTCTGGCCAATTGGCGGGATACCCCAGAATGACTCCTGCCAATTGAGTTAAAGCAGCCTTGAAAGCTGAGGGATCAAGACCTGTAGCACCACAGACTAGAGAGGAAGCATCAGACACCGCTGGGTTTACGGTTTTTAGTAATGCTTGCAAAGCTTGCTGCAACCAATTCAGCGGAATTTGACGATGGTCAGACCACTGGAGCACAGGCTCCCAGTTGTCGGTCCCAGCCGCATCATGAGGAATGCCCACTTTCAAGTAAGGCTTCAAATGCTGAATCAGCAACCCCGGTGTCAGAGTCGTCGTCTCTGGCAAAGCGAGAGCATTGGTCAGCGAGGCATCACGATCGCGGAGGGCCAAGGCGATCGCTTGGGAACCAACTGCAACCCTGGTTTCCGGTAATTCACTAGAGGCTGACGATGGGGCTGGCAAATAGACAGCCGTCGGTAACCGAAAAGATTTTGTTGCTTCGCCCACGGTGGTTTGCTCTCGCCAATAGAGCGGATAGAGCTTCTGGCTAGCACCATCAAGTAAAACGGCGGAAATACCCGTCGTGCCACAGTCAATTCCCAGATACCAAACCCGCTGGGAGGCGAGTTCACCAACTTCCAAAGATGGCGGAGGTGCGGATGAATTCTGCAACTCTGAGTCTGGGTCGATAGATTCTGGACTAACCTCATCAGTTGGGGTCTCTATTGAAGCTTTTTTTTTTCGTCAGATTGGAGATTAGATGGGTCGGGGGGGGCTAGATTGCGATCGCTGCTATCCACTTCTGGCTGACCAGTTGCTTCTAAAAAATCTACAAACGCATCATCTAGGGTTAAGTCTTGCGTATCAAGTTCCGTAGGCTGCTGCCTAGTAGGTTGAGCCGTAGAAGGTACAGCCTGGGTATCTGCTGGAACTGAAGTCGCAGGTGAGTCTTCCAATAAGTCAAATGCATCTAAAGTTAAACTGGATGGCGCCTCAGGCAGAACTGAGGGCAACTCCGCTTCTTCCCAAAAGGTTGACAGGTCATCGGACAGATCCTCAGATGTCTCAGGCTCTACAGGCGGCAGTGTTTCTGGTAGCGTCTCGGCAAAATCTTCTAAAGTCAGGTTGTCCCACGGTCGCGACTCAGAGGCTAGAGGCGTAGACGGGTTGGCAAAACTGTTAGAGTCCTCCAAAGTAAAGAGGTCTTCATTCAGTTGCTGCACAATACTGTCATCCAGCCACAAGCTAGCCTCTGTGGCATCTCCCAGGTCATCATGGGTGGCAATTAAGGACTCTTCTGGTGCGGCTGGTACATAGGCATCTTCCAACGTATTAGCCGCATTGTTGGTGCTCAGGTTAGGGATGTCTTGCAAAGATAATTCTGAGAGCAAGCGCTCATTCTCAGTTGCTGATGCTTCGACATTAGGCTGTGTGGAAACGGACGGCAAGTCTGGGGTTGCGATCGCTGCGGGTTCTGTCTCTACCACTTCAGCATCTCCCAGTAACTCTGCCAATTCCATTAGCGGATCTGCTTGATCTGTCTCATCCGTGAAGCTTGACTGGAAGCCTTCGAAATTGAGTGCAGTGGAATCGCCCAAGTCGGTCACTTCAGGGGCCACAGGTACTTCGGGTGTCACAAATGCTGGGCTCTGCACTTCAACTGGCTCAGGAGTTGTCTCAGCCGTAGGCTCTACTAGGTCAGCAGCATCGGCAAACAGAAAATCCTCCAGCGTCGTAACGGTCTCATCCAATTCAGCTTCCACAGAAGCACTTTCTGGGAACGTTGGCTCTGTCGAGAACAGAGGTTCTGTACGAGTCTCAGGTGTGAGATCAGCCAATTCCTCAAACAACTCGCTAGCTTCGGCAGACGACTCAGTCCTGCTTTGAGACGGTTGAGCCTCTGCCGCTGCTATAGGTTCTGACAGGGCATTTGTGACATCAGGATCATTCAAATCTGCCGCCAAACCTGCGATCGCTAGATCTCCCTGTTCCGCAGTTGTAACCCTGGGTACGGATGAAGTTGGACTTCCAGTGAAATCTTCTGCCCCAAATAGACTGGCGTAGAGATCATCAGTGTCCACCGTCGGCTCTGGAGAGACCTCAGAAGTTTCAGCAGTGGGGGCAGGAACTGATGCACCCCAATCTTGTGACTCTGAACCCATTTCGGTTGCGGTAGCTGCTGGGCTCGGTTCTTCTTCTTGGTGCAAAGCAATATCCAGCTGCTCCAAAAACTCTAGCTCTGACGCAGAAGTCGCGGCATTTGAAAATGCCACAGGCTGATTTTGGGTTGATGGAGTCGATGGTGAGGACAAGTCATCGAGCAGTAGATCGGCAGAAGCCGTTGGCTCAGCATCTGAGCTGCTGAGGTCCACATCCAGTAGGGTATCTAGCTCGTCATCCAGGTTAACGTCTGCAAGATCAAGACCCTCTAGATTCAAGTCCTCCAAGCTATCTACAGTGTTGAATTCTGCATCTGGGTCCGAAGCCAAGTCTGGATCTAAGTCTGGCAACAAGGGGCGATCGCTTTCTTGACGCAGCTCTGCACCTGCATAAGGCAGATCTAGCGGCATTCGAGGCGTACTGCTTTGTGATCCTGGTTGCGGCTTCGCAGGAGGAGCCACCGAGGAAGCTGGGCTAACCTCTGTTGTCGGAGTAGGCGTCGAAGCATTAACCTCCGTTGTCACAAAAGTTGAGGTCAGTTGAGCAGGTGCCGTACTGTTAGGTTCCCCTGAGGTCAGCTCTGGAGTGGGCAAAGACGAATGCAGAAAAGAAGACGCTTCTCGGCCCAACTGTTGCGCTAAATGACTCACCAAAGCGGTGAACATCACTTCGCCCTGCTGCCCCAAGTCATGCATACGCTCCAACCCACCAGACAGCGATTCCTGGTAGCTTTGCACATTTCTTTGTAATGCCTCAAAGACCACACCAAGCGTCGAATCTAAATTCATCAACAGCTGATCGGAGCGAGCTTGCAACATTTGTAGTTGCTCTAAGCGTTGACCTGGGTTGAGCAACGGTTGGTTAGCCGCTCCAGGCCCACCCAGCGCCATCGGCTGACTGGGGTTGAGTTCGTAAGGGGCCTGAGTCTGTAGAGTGGATAGGGTTTGAGCCACTTGCTGAGCCAGACTGTCCTGCAAGCGCCCCATCAATACTTGCAAAAACTCACTAATAATTTTTTGTTGATTCGCCTGTTGCTGCGCTAAGGAGTAGTGCTGGCGCTGCGTTTCTAGCTGCCGAATTTCCTGCACCAACGACTCGCGCTGTTGCCGTAATGCCTCTAAATCTGCCTGCAAAGGCTGTGTCAAGCTGGTTCGCAGGTGCTCCATTTCTTGAGCCACAGCCTGCATGATTTGTCGCGTTGCCTCATCTTGACTATGAGCAATCGGCGCGATCGGAACTCTGGTGTAATCACTCGCCTGAGTGGGCTGGTACTGGATATCGTAGGTCGATAGGTTAGATTTGGTTCTAGCCTGGGAGAACTGTTCATCAGCAACCATTTTTTGCTGTAGAGAAACTAGATAGCTGCGAACTCGCTCTAACACTCGGCGCTGCTGAGTTGCCTCTCCTGACATCACCCACGGTAATCGGGTACTGGGTTTCTGGAGAAC